>NZ_JBHUSG010000022.1:49457-134516 GCF_042673745.1 Kitasatospora sp. NPDC057015 | reverse complement strand
GCCCTGGCCACGCCGGTCTGGTACCAGGGGCGGGAGAAGACCCCGGAGACGCCGCCGCCGGCCGCGCCGTAGTCGTCGTGCCAGACCTTGTCGGGCGCGGTGCGCTTCCCGGTGTCGTCCAGGGTCAGCTCGGTGCCGCCGACCGAGGTGACCAGCGGGTCGGAGGAGGGCCAGGAGTTGACCTTGTACGGGTAGAGGTCCTCGCCGTTGGTCTGGTAGTCGGTGGCGCCGGCGTCGCCGGAGGCCGCCAGGACGGTGACGTCGTGCGCGGCGGCGTACTGGAAGGCGTACCGCAGGTCGGTGAGGGACTTGAAGTCGCCCTTGTCGTAGCCGGGGAAGGTGTTCTCGGTGGCCCCGAAGCTCTGCGAGATGACGTCGGCCTTGCCCGCCTTGATCAGCGCCTTCTCGGCGTCCATCATCTCGGGCAGGCCGGTGACGCCCTCGGTCTCGGCGACGCCGGTCTCGACCAGGACGATGTGGGCGTCCGGGGCGACGGCGTGGGCGTACTCGACGTCCAGGGTGCTCTCGCCGGCCCAGCCGGTGTGGTCGGCGTTGGTCGGGTCGAAGGGCGGGACGTCGCCCCACTTGACCACCTCGACCTGGGTGTCCGGGATGCCCCACTGCTTGTCGAAGACCTCCAGGTCGTGCTGGATGGTCGGCGAGCCGAAGGAGTCCACGATCACGATCGTCCGGCCCTTGCCGGTGATGCCCTGCCGGTACAGCGGGTCGAGGTTGTACGCGGTGCGGTACTGCAGCGGCGAGTAGCAGTGGATGCCGATCTCCGCGACGCACTGCGAGGTCGGCAGCGGCGTGCCCCGGCCGGCGGCGCTGATGTGCCCGTGGGAGGCGGGGCGTACGTGGACGGCCGGCTGCCGGTGCCCGTGGTCCGGGCCGGCGGCGAGGCCGGTGGCTCCGACGCTGCCGGTGCTGAGGGCGGTTGCCCCGACGGCGAGCAGCGCGAGGGTGCGTACGGCGGCGGAGCGGCGGGTGCCCGCGGTGGCGGGGGAGGTGCCCATGGAACTCCTTGGGACGGAGGGTCCGGCCTGCTGGGGTCGGTCCGGCCATCCCATCGATCAGAACATGATCATGCCATAGTCATTTGGTACTCCTGGTATGACCGCTCCAGGCCACCGGACAAGGTAAAGGCTGGCCCCGGGTTCGGTCATGGACCACCGGGACCAGCCATTTGTGTGACGGTCGGACAGACCGCGGACTACGACCGCGAGCCGGCGGTCCGACCCCGGCCGGGCCCCGGCCGGGCCCACGGGCGGCCCGAGCGGTCCGCCCGTCGACTCACCGGTCGGCCTTCGCGCCGTCGGAGCGGTCGGCGATCGCGGTCAGCGCGCCCCGCCGTTGACGTACAGGGTCTGCCCGCTGACGTACGAGGCGTCCTCGCTCGCCAGGAACGCGACCACCGCGGCGATCTCCTCCGGCTGCCCGACCCGGCGCAGCGGGGTGCGGGCCGACACCTCGGCCTGGTGGTCCTCGGGGGTGGAGCCGACCCGCTCGGCGGTGGCGGCCGTCATCGAGGTCGCGATGTAGCCGGGCGCCACCGCGTTGACGTTGACGTTGTACGGGCCCAGCTCGATCGCCAGGGTGGCGGTCAGGCCCTGGATGCCGGCCTTGGCCGCGGCGTAGTTCGCCTGGCCGCGGGCACCGAGGGCGGAGCGCGAGCTGAGCGAGACGATCTTGCCGTACTGCTGCCGGACCATGTACGCCTGCGCGGCCTGCGCGCAGTTGAACGCACTGGTCAGGTTGACCGACAACACGGCGTCCCAGTCCGCCTTCGGCATCCGGAAGAAGAGGTTGTCACGGGTGATCCCGGCGTTGTTCACCAGGATGTGCAGCCCGCCCAGCTCCTCCACCACCCGCGCGAAGACCGCCTCCACCGCCTCGTGGTCCGCCACGTCGCAGCCGTACGCCCGCGCGGTGCCGCCCTTGGCGGTGATCGCGTCCACCGTGGCCTGCGCCCGCTCGGCCGTCAGGTCGACCACGGCGACCGCCGCGCCCTCCTCGGCGAGCCGCAGGGCGGTGGCCGCGCCGATGCCCTGGGCCGCACCGGTGACGACGGCGACCCTGTCTGAGAACCTGCTCATGCTGTGATGCTCCTTCAGGCTGATTCGACGAGTACGGCGGTGCCCTGACCGACACCCACACACATGGTGGCCAGGCCGCGCCGGGCTCCGGTGCGACGCATGCGGTGCAACAGGGTGGTGAGGATGCGGGCGCCGGAGCCGCCCAGCGGGTGGCCGAGGGCGATCGCCCCGCCGGAGGGGTTGACCAGCTCGGGGTCGAAGCCCAGCTCGTCCACGCAGGCCAGTGCCTGGGCGGCGAAGGCCTCGTTGAACTCGGCCTCCTCGACGTCCTCGACGCTCCACCCGAGCCGCCCGAGCACCTTGCGGGTGGCCGGCACCGGACCGATGCCCATCACGTCCGGGTGGACCCCGGCCGAGGCCCCGGCGGCGTACCGGCCGAGCGGCTCCAGGCCCAGCTCGTTCAGCGCCTCCTCGCTGACCAGCAGCAGGGCGGCCGCGCCGTCGTTCATCGGGGAGGCGTTGCCGGCCGTGACCGTCCCGCCCTCCCGGAAGACCGGCTTCAGCTTGGCGAGCCGCTCCAGGGAGGAGTCCTCCCGGATGCTCTCGTCCTGGTCGACCGTCACACCGTCCGCGCGCAGGACGGGCAGCAGCTCCGCGTCGAAGTGGCCGTCCTTGCGCGCGGCGGCGGCCCGCCGGTGGCTGCGCAGGGCGAAGGCGTCCTGCCGTTCGCGGCTGATCCCGTACCGGGCGGCCACCTCCTCGGCGGTCTCGCCCATGCTGAGCACGCCGTGCAGCTCGTGCATCCGGGGGTTGGTGATGCGCCAGCCGAGCCGGGTGTCGAAGGTCTCCAGCTTGTGCGGCAGCGCCTCGTCCGGGCGGGGCAGCACGAAGGGCGCGCGGCTCATCGACTCGCAGCCGCCGGCGACCACGATGTCCGCCTCACCGGAGCCGATCGCCCGGGCCGCCGTGGTCACGGCCTCCAGGCCGGAGGCGCAGAGCCGGTTGACCGTCGCGCCCGGGACGGATTCGGGCAGCCCGGCCAGCAGTACGGCCATCCGGGCGGCGTTGCGGTTGTCCTCCCCGGCCTGGTTGGCGGCGCCCCAGTAGACGTCGTCGATCCGGGCCGGATCGAGACCGGGCGCGTCGGCGAGCAGCCCGCGCAGCACGGCGGCGGACAGGTCGTCGGGGCGGACGCCGGACAGCGCGCCGCGGAGCCGCCCGATGGGGGTGCGGCGGGCGGCGGCGAAGTAGACGGGACGCACTTCGTCGGGCTCCTCTACGTCGGAGGGAGGGAGGGAGGGAGGGAGGAAGGAAGGGGAACGGCGGGCAGCGGCGGCCGGTGACCTGGCGTCAGAACGCGTTGACGCCCGTCAGGGCGCGTCCGATCAGCAGCTTGTGGATCTGGCTGGTGCCCTCGTACAGGGTCATCACCCGGGCGTCCCGGAGGTACTTGCCGACCGGGTACTCGTCGATGAACCCGTAGCCGCCGAAGACCTGCAGCGCGTTGTTCGCGGCCCGGACGGCGGCCTCGCTCGCGAAAAGCTTCGCGACCGAGGACTCGGTGGCGAAGGGCAGTCCGCGCTCGATCCGGTCGGCCACCCGCCAGGTGAGCAGTCGAGCCGCCTCCAGGTCCACCGCGATGTCGGAGAGCAGTTCCTGCACCAGCTGGCGCGAGGCGATCGGGCGGCCGAACTGCTCGCGCTCGCCGGCGTGGCGCACGGCCGCGTCCAGGCACGCCTGGGCGATTCCCACGCAGCCGGCCGCGACCGACATCCTCCCCTTGGCCAGCGCCGCCATCGCCACCGTGAAGCCCTTGCCCTCGTCGCCGAGTCGGGCGCCGTCCGGCACCCGGACGTCGTCGAAGACGAGCTCCGCGGTGGCCTGGCCGCGCAGTCCGAGCTTGCCGTGGATCTCGGTACGGGTGAGGCCGGGCAGGTCGGTCGGCACCAGGAAGGCGGTGATGCCCCGGTGTCCGGCGCGCTCCGGGGCGTCGCCGCCGGTCCGGGCGAAGACCAGGGCCACGTCGGCCCAGGTCCCGTTGGTGATGAACATCTTGGAGCCGCTGATCAGCCAGTGGTCGCCGTCGCGGACGGCCCGGGTGGTGAGGTTCGCCGCGTCCGAGCCGGTGCCGGGCTCGGTGAGGGCGAAGCAGCCGAGCGAGCGGCCGGAGGTCAGCCCGGGCAGCCACTGCCGCTTCTGCTCCTCGGTGCCGTACGCGTTGACGGACTTGGCGACCAGCCCGAGCGAGACCGAGACGATCCCGCGCACGGCGGAGTCACCGCGGCCGAGCTCCTCCAGGACGAGGCAGTACGCCAGGTGGTCGCCGCCGCTGCCGCCGTACTCCTCGGGGATGGTCAGCCCCAGGAAGCCCACCGCCGCCAGCTTGCCGATGATCGCGCGGTCGACCGACTCGGCGCGGTCCCAGGCGGCGGCGTACGGCACGATCTCGCGGTCCGTGAAGCCGGCGGCGAGTTCGCGGACGGCGGTCTGCTCCTCGGAGAGCTCCAGGTTCATGGGGGCGTCCATCCGTTAAACTAGCGGTGCAAGTTTTTTCGGACTCTAACCCGCCCCGACCGATCTGGGAAGAGCCGCCTGCGAGAATGACCGCCCGGAGCGCCCGCGCCCACCCGACCGGAGGAACCGACGATGGCCCGCCCGCGCACGCCACTGCTCAGCCGCGACCGCATCGTCGCGGCAGCTCTCGCGCTCGCCGACGCGGAGGGCCTGGACGCGCTGTCGACCCGCCGGCTGGCCACCGAGCTCTCGGTCAGCGGCCCGTCGCTCTACAACCACTTCGCCACCAAGGACGAGCTGCTCGACGCGGTGGTGGACACCGTGATGGGGGAGGTGGACCTCTCCATGTTCGCCGCGGCCGGCGAACCGGGGGGACGGCGCAGCGGCGCCGGCGGCCCGGGCGGGCCGGAGCACCGCGACTGGCGCGTGCCGCTGCGTGACTGGGCCCGCTCCTACCGTGCGGCCCTGGCCGCGCACCCCAACATCGTCCCCGTCCTCGCCCAGGGCCCGGGCCGCCGGCCGAACGCCCTCCGGTTGGCCGACGCAGTCTTCGGCTGCCTGGTCGACGCGGGCTGGCCGCGCGGCCAGGCCACCCGGATCGGCGCCCTGATGCGCTACTTCGTCACCGGCTCGGCCCTCGCCTCCTTCGCCGCGGGATTCCCCGAGGACGCCGACCTGTACGCCGCCGAGTACCCGCACCTGGGCGAGGCCCACCTGCTCGCCGAACACCGCCGCTCGATCGACGAGGGCGCCTTCGAGACCGGCCTGGAGGCCCTGCTCGACGGCCTGGAACTGCGCTACCGGCGCACCGTCAGCCCCGGTTCCGCCCCGGGGCGGCGGGAGGGTTGATCACCACGGCTGATCACCACGGCTGATCACCATGGCTGATCACCATGGCTGATCACCACGGCTCGCGCGCGAGGAAGGCCGGGCGCAGGGACGGGTCGACCGGGTCGTAGTACCGGTGGTACACCGGTGTCAGCCCGCCCGAGACCGGCGGGACGATCCAGCTCCAGTCCGCCGGAGTGGGCCGCCCGAGCCGCTTCTCCTGCGCGATGTGCTTGAGGAACCGCTCCGACTCGGTGTGGTGGTCGGCCATCGTCACCCCGGCCTCCTGGAACGAGTGCAGCACCGCCACGTTCAGCTCCACCAGCGTCCGGTCGCGCCAGAGCGTCCGCTCGCTGGAGGTGTCCAGCCCGAGCCGTCCGGCGACCTCCGCCAGCAGGTTGTAGCGGTCCGCGTCCGCCAGGTTCCGGGCCCCGATCTCGGTGCCCATGTACCAGCCGTTGAACGGCGCCGTCGGGTAGCGCACGCCGCCGATCTCCAGCGTCATGTCGCTGATCGCCGGCACCGCGTACCAGCGCAGACCCAGCTCGGCGAACCACTCGTGGTCCGGATGCGTCAGCCGTACCTCCAGCGCGGCGTCGTCCGGCACCTCGTACCACTCGGGGCGGGCACCCGCACGCTCCTGCACCAGGAGCGGCAGCACCTCGAACGACCCCTCGCCGCACTTCCACCCGAGGTCGCGCGCCCTGGCCGCCAGCTGCGCCCCCGCCGGATCGCCCGTCCAGCCGCCGCCCGGCGCCGGGTGTCCCGCGTACCGGACCAACTGCTGGTTGAGGATCCGGGGCGCCGGGCGGCCCGGCCGGTCCGGCGCGAAGACCGAGACGACCGGCCGGATCCGGCCGCCGTTGGTGGCCAGCCGCAGATGCTCGAAGCACTCGTCGGCGATGTCGTCGGCGGAGGAGAGGTGGCGCAGGTCGCGCACCACCAGGCTGCGCCAGTACAACCGCCCGATGCAGCGTGCCGCGTTGCGCCAGGCCAGCCGCGCGCCGAAGGCCAGCTCCTCGGCGGTGTGCTCGTACGTCCCGGTGCGGTCGATCTCGTCCAGCACCTGGCGCAGCCTCGCCGCCGGGCCGCTGCCGTCCGGCCGCTCCCGGTGGAACTGCCGGACGAAGGCCGCGGCCTGCTGCGGGTCGGTGAACACGGAGGCCGGTGCGCCGTGGCCGGACGCGGGCGCGGCGGAGGCTGCCGGGGGGAACGGACCGTCGGTCGTCGGTGCCTGCGGTGCCTGCGGCGCGGACGGCGCGTGCGGTGACGACGCGGCGGGCGCGGGCGGTGCGGTGTGGCCGTACGGACAGGCGCCCGTCGCCACGGCGGGTCTGCGGGTGCGGAGCCGGTTGAAGATCAAGAATCATCCCTCCCAGACGTCCAGGAGTACCGGATGCGTACACCCGGCCGCAGAGAGTGAACGAATCGGCTCCTGCGCACCGGCGATTACCGCTATGGTGCTGTGCTTTCGCCTGCCCGCCTGCCCGCCTGCCTCCGGCGCGCCCCGGCCCGGGCCCGGTGCGTGCCGACGACGCCGGACGCGTCGGGCGGACGGCAGCGCGCCCCGGGGTTCGTCCCGGGGCGCGCTGCGGCAGGCTGTGGTGCGGGGCAGGCTGTGGTGCGGGTGGCCCGTACCGCGGGGTGGGGCGGGTCAGCCCATGTCCTCCAGGCGGACGCCCTTGGTCTCCTTCATGAACTTCGCCACGAAGAGGACCGACCCGGCCGCGAAGAGCGCGTACGCGAGGTACGTGGCCGAGAGGTTCCAGCGCGCCATCGACGGGAAGGACACGGTGATCGCCCAGTTGGCGATCCACTGCGCCGAGGCGGCCACCGAGAGGGCGGCGGCCCGGATCCGGTTGGGGAACATCTCGCCGAGCATCACCCAGACGACCACGCCCCACGACATCGCGAAGAAGAGCACGAAGGCGTTGGCGGAGATCAGGGCGACGGTGCCCTGGAGGTCGGGCAGGGCGACGTCGTCACCGCTCCCGGTGGCCGAGGAGAACGCCCAGGCGCAGGCGCCCAGCGAGAGGGCCATGCCGGCCGAGCCGGTCAGGGCCAGCGGCTTGCGGCCGATCCGGTCGACCAGCAGGATCGCGATCACGGTGCCGACGATGTTGATGATGGAGCTGGAGAAGCTGATCAGCAGCGAGTTGCTCTGGTCGACCCCGACCGACTGCCAGAGGATCGACGAGTAGTAGAAGATCACGTTGATGCCGACCAGCTGCTGGAAGACCGAGAGGCCGATGCCGGTCCAGACGATCGGCAGCAGGCCGAAGCGCCCGCCCAGCAGGTCCTTGAAGCGCGGCTGGTGGTCGGAGGCGATCAGCCCCTGGATCTCGGTGATCCGCGCGTCGGTGTCGGCGGCCGGTCCCTCGACCTCCTTGAGCACCTCGCGGGCCTCGTCGAGCCGGCCGGCCGAGATCAGGAAGCGCGGGGACTCCGGGATCGTCGAGGACAGCACGAAGTAGACGACGGCGGGCACGACGCAGACGCCGAGCATCCACTGCCAGGCCTCCAGGCCGAGCAGCTGGCCGCGGGTGTCGCCGCCCGCGGACTCGGTGAGCACCCAGTTGACCAGCTGCGAGATGGCGATGCCGAGGACGATCGCGGCCTGCTGGAAGGACGCGAGCCGACCGCGGTAGCGGGTCGGGGCGACCTCGGCGATGTAGGTCGGCGCGATCACCGAGGCGATGCCGATCGCCGCGCCTCCGAGCACCCGCCACAGGGCGAGGTCCCAGGCCGCGAACGGCAGCATCGAACCGACGGCGCTGATGCCGAAGAGGACCGCGCCGACCTTCATCACCTTGATCCGCCCGTAGCGGTCGGCGAACCGGCCGGCCAGGGCGGCGCCCAGCGCGGAGCCGAGCAGTGCGGACGAGACGATCAGACCGGTCACGCCGTCGCCGACGCCGAATCTGTCCTGGATGCCGGAGACGGCGCCGTTGATCACGGAGCTGTCGTAGCCGAACAGGAACCCGCCGAGGGCGGCCGCGGCGGTGATGAAGACGACGAAGCCGAGCCGGTCGGGCGTCGGGGCCGAAGCCCCGGACGCCTGGCCGGGCAGGGCTGACGACTGGGTGGCGGTCACGGAATCTCTCTCCCGGTGCTCAACAGTGAGCCTGCATAGCATGAACGCTTTGCGGCCGGGTTGCCGCAACGCGCGTTCAAGATATGTTCGTATGAATCGATACGGCAAGCTCAAACAGGGATGGGCCCGGCAGTCTTCTGTTCATGTCTTGAACATAAGGGCCGGCTACACCGGCTCGGCCAGTGAAAGCCCGAACCTGCCCGCCTCGTCTGTCCACCATTGCGAGAGCCGAAACCCGGCCGCCGCGAGCTCCTTCGCCACCCGCTCGCGGCGGAACTTCGCCGACACCTCGGTGCGCAGCTCCTCGCCCGCCTCGAAGTGCACCGGCAGGTCCAGCGCCGGGATCTTCACGGTCTGCGTCCGCAGCGAGCGCAGCCGCATCTCGATCCACTCCTGCTCGGGATCCCAGAGCGCGACGTGCTCGAACGCCTCCGGGTCGAAGTCCGCCGCCAGCTCCCGGTTGAGCACGTTGAGGACGTTCTTGTTGAACTCCGCGGTCACCCCGGCCGAGTCGTCGTACGCGGCGACCAGGACGGCCGGATCCTTCACCAGGTCGGTGCCCAGCAACAGGAAGTCGCCCCGGTCCACCATGCCGCGCAGGGTGGTCAGGAACTCCGCCCGCTCGGGCGGCAGGAAGTTCCCGAGCGTGCCGCCGAGGAAGGCGACCAACCGGGGCCCGCCGTCCGGCGGCAGCCCCGGCCCGGCGGTGAAGTCCGACAGCACCGCGCGCACCGCGAGCTCCGGGTACTCGTCGGCCAGCGCCTGCCCGGCGGCGGTCAGCGCGCTCTCGCTGACGTCCACCGGCACGTACGTCTCCAGCGTGCCGAGCTCGTGCAGGGCGTCCAGCAGCAGCCGGGTCTTCTCCGAGGAGCCGGAGCCCAGTTCGACCAGCGTCCGGGCCTTCGAGGCCTCCGCGATCTCGCCGGCCCGCGCGGCGAGGATGGCCCGCTCGGCCCTGGTCGGGTAGTACTCGGGCAGCCGGGTGATCTCCTCGAAGAGGTCGCTGCCCCTGGCGTCGTAGAACCACTTCGGGGGCAGCCACTTGGGATCCGAGGTCAGGCCGTGCTGCACGTCGTGGCGCAGGGCCCGGGTGAAGTGGTCGGCGGGCAGCAGGCGGGTGAGATCGAAGGGGCGCACGGTGGGTCGTCCTCTCGGGTGGTGTCCGCGGGCGGGATTCGCCCGCGGGCGGGATGGGAGGGTGTGGCCGCGGACGGTGTCGCGGGGGATCACAGCGGGCGTACGGTGACGCCCTCGGTGGTGGCCAGGACGAGGGAGCGGTCCGGGACGGGGGCCCAGTCGGGTCCGTCGTCGGCGGGCTCCGAGGCGACCAGGACGCTGTGGCCCGGACGGCTGCGGTGGAACAGTGTGTCGCCGTAGGTGGTGGCGGCGATCGTGCTGCCGTCCGTGAGCAACAGGTTCAACCGGGCGTCGGTGCAGGCGGCGATGTCCGCGACGGCGGCGCCGAGCGCGTCACCGAGGCCGGAGCCGGATCTCAGCCGGTGCAGCACCAGGGCCCAGACCAGGGCGGAGTCGCTGCGCGCCTCCAGGGACAGCAACTCGGCGGGCGGCAGCAGCGCGGCGACCGAGTCGAGCTTGTCGGGCCAGCCCTGGACGGCGCCGTTGTGGCTGAACAGCCAGCCGCCGGCCCCGAAGGGGGCGGCCGCCGCCTCGCCCGGCGCGCAACCCTCGGTGGCCGAGCGGACCGCGGCGAGCACGGCCCGGCTGCGCACCACCCGGGCGAGGTCGGTGAACGACGGATCGGCCCAGATCGGCCCGGCCCGGCGGTAGCGGGCCGGCACCGGGTCGCCGTCCGCGTACCACCCCACGCCGAACCCGTCGGCGTTCAGCGTGCCGTACCGCTGCATCCTGGGGGCCCAGGACTGCCGGTACAGCCCGAACGGCGGCTCGACGACCAGGTCCCGCAGGGTCACGGGCGGGCCGAGGTAAGCAAGGTGACGGCACATCAGATCAGCTCCCCGGGTCGCCCCGACGGCTGCGGCAGTCGCGGGTGGGAGGGTCGGTGCGGTGCCCGCGGGGGCGCCCCGGGGGCTGTCCGGGACGCCCTCCGGCACCTCGTCCGGTCGGGTGCGGGCATCAGCGGTGCTCCGGGTCGCGCGCGGTGCGGAACCCGGCGAAGATCTGCCGCCGGATCGGGTAGTCCCAGTTCCGGAAGGTCCCCCGGCAGGCGACCGGGGCGACCGCGAAGCATCCGCCGCGCAGGACCTTGTACTCCGGCCCGAAGAACACCTCGGAGTACTCCCGGTACGGCCAGGCGCGGAAGCCCGGGTAGGGGCGGAGGTCGCTGGCCGTCCACTCCCAGACGTCACCCATCAACTGCCGTACCCCGTGCGGTGATGCGCCGGCCGGGTAGCTGCCCACCGGAGCCGGGCGCAGATGCCGCTGGCCGAGGTTGGCGTGCTCGGGGCCGGGGGCCTGGTCGCCCCAGGGGTACCGGCGGGAGCGGCCGGTGGCCGGGTCGTGCCGGGCCGCCTTCTCCCACTCGGCCTCGGTCGGCAGCCGCCGTCCGGCCCAGCGGGCGTACGCGTCGGCCTCGTACCAGCTGACGTGCAGGACCGGCTCGTCCCCGGGGACGGGTTCGAGGACGCCGAAGCGGCGGCGCAGCCACTGGCCGCCGTCCAGGCTCCAGAACAGCGGCGCGCTCAGCTCGGCCCGGTTGCGGTGCTCCCAGCCCTCGGGCGTCCACCAGCGGGGTTCGCGGTAGCCGCCGTCGGAGATGAACCGCTGGTACGCCGCGTTGGAGACCGGCGTGGTGTCCAGCAGAAAGTCGTCCAACTCGATCTCGTGGGAGGGGCGTTCGTTGTCCAGGGCCCAGATCTCGGTGTCGGTGCCCATCCGGAACGGGCCGCCCGGGATGAGCACCTCGGCGGGCAGTGCGGCGGCGTCGGCCGGAGCCGGCGGGGGCGCCGGGGCGGCCAGGGCGGGCGGGCCCTGGCGGAGCTGATGGGTGATCAGCATGGTCTCGTCGTGCTGCTGTTCGTGCTGGGCGATCATGCCGAAGGCGAAGCCGCCGGCCAGCAGCGGCGGGCCCTCCAGCGGGCTGGCGGCCAGCAGGTCGAGCACCCGGCCGCGCACCTCGTGGGCGTACGCCCGGGCTTCGTGCGGCGGTAGCAGCGGCAGGCTCGGCCGCTCGGCCCTGGGGTGTTCGAAGGCGTCGTAGAGCGGGTCGATCTCCGGGCGCATCGGGTCACGGCCGCCGATGTTGCGCAGCAGCCACATCTCCTCCTGGTTGCCGATGTGGGCGAGGTCCCAGACCAGCGGCGACATCAACGGCGAGTGCTGGGCGGTGAGATCGGGATCCTCGACGCAGTCGGTGAGGGCGGCGGTGCGTGCCCGGGCCGCGATCAGCTCGGTGGCGATCAGCTCGCGCAGGGCCTCGGCGCCCGGCGCGTCCGCCACCGGTCCGTCGGTGCCCGGCCGGGCGGGCACCGCGGGAGCGGGGGCGGAAACAGGAGACGGGGCGGAAGCCGGGTCGAGGCCGGGCGTCCGGGGGCGGGCGGTTGCGGTACCGGGGTCAGTGTCGTGGTTCAGCACGGTGCGGCCTCCGGGGGTGAGAGTCGGGTGCCGGAGCGCAGGGCGTCCAGCTGGTCGTCCGCCGGGCAGCGGCCACGGGCCGGGTAGCGATCGGCGAACTCGGCGACGGCACTGCGGAGATGACCCGCGCCGTCCAGTCTGGCCAGGGCCGCGTCGGCGGCGGCGAAGCAGGCCAGCGCGGCGCGGCGCAACTGCGGGTCGCCGACCGCCTGGGTGGCCGCGCGCTGCCAGACGGCGCTGCGCGGTGGGCGCGCGCCGTTGGCGGCGGCGAGGGGTTCGAGGGCGGCGAGCGCCGCGTCGGCGGCCACCGGGTCGTCGAACAGCGCACCGGTCAGCGCGGCGGGTACCACCCAGCCGTCGCCGGGCTGCGCGTCGATCATCCGCAACTCCAGGTGTCCGCGCGGTCGGACCGGCGGGAACAGCGTGGTGCGGTGGTACTCCAGGTCGGCCCAGGTCGGCGGGCGGTCGCCGGCGCCGCGCAGCCAGTTCCGGAAGGTCAGGCCGGCCGGCGCCGTCCAGGGCTGCCCGTCCGGCCGGCGGATGCAGAGCACCTCGGCGTCCAGTACGTAGGCGGCCCAGGCGGCGCGGGGGTCGCCGCCGTCCATCCCGGGGGCGAGGGTGCGGCTGGGGTCCATCCGGGACCACACGGTCTGCCGCGTGGACCGGTGGCCGGTCGGTTTTCCGTCCAGCAGCGGTGAGTTGGCGAACGCCGCGACCAGGACCGGGCCGAGCAGGTGTGCCAGCCGCCAGCGGTCGGCGAGCGCGTGCGGGCCCAGTTCGGAGCCGGCGTCCACACAGACCTGGACCGAGGCGGTACCGGTCATCATGATCCGGCCCCACGGGCCCGACCGACCGAAGAACCGTTCCATCGCGAGATAGCGGGGGTGGTCCAGGACCATCCGGCGGTCGCGGTCCAGCGGATCGGTGCCGGTGCCGGTGAGACGCAGGCCCTGCGCGGCGAACGCGGACCGGAGGACACCGAGATCGCGTCGGGTGGCCTCGACGCACGAGCTGAGGCTGTCCGCGGGCGGGGAGCTGAGCTCGACCTGCCCGCCGGGTTCGAGGGTGATGAGCGACCCTGCGGGTAGTACCTGGCCGTCGGGGTGCGGCGGCAGCGAATCCAGGGCCGCGGCCACCCGCTCGGGCGGGACGGTGGACTCGGGACATCGCTCGTCATGGACGAACCACTCGACCTCCACTCCGACCAGTCGGGGCGGGCCGATCTTGAAGCAGACGCCGGCCATGTGGCTCTCGGCCGTCGACTCCGTCAGCGGGGTGATCGCCTGCGGGGCCTGGGCGCGCTCCGCGGTCCGCGGCGGCTGTCCGGCCGCCGGTGCCTGTCCGGCCGGCGGGCCCGCTGCCTTGGGCTCGGCGCCCTGCTGGGCTGGTGTGCGATTCGGGCGAACGGGTATCACCGGACTCACCATCCTCGGGGTTCACGATTGCGGCCCGGTCTTCCTGCCCAGTCTGCTACGGAGCATGCCGATCCGCCGTACACAGTTCCGATGGACGGGTGTTCATCCAGGTCAGAGGGTGTGTAGTCGGTCGATTACGGTGTCCAGGAGGGGCGTCGGGAGAGCGTAGTTGAGACGTAGCCGGCCCTGCCCGGCAGGTCCGAATCCGGTGCCCTCGGACAGCTCCAGCCCGCACCGCTCCAGCAGGGCGGCGCGGGCACCCCGGGCGGGCAGGCCGAGGGCCGCGGCGTCCAGCCAGAGCAGGTACGAGGCGTGCGGACGGGAGACCACCGCGCTGCCGAGCACGTCGGTCAGCCGGGTCCGGGCGACGACCAGATGGCGCAGCAGTGCGTCCAGCCACGGGCCGCCGTCCGCCAGCGCGGCCCGCTGGACGGTCTGCTCCAGCAGGCCGCCCTCCCAGAGCCCGAAACCCGCCATCAGCCCGGTCAGTCGGGTGCGCAGGGCCGGGTCCGGGACGAGGGCGAAGCAACTGGGGACGCCCGAGGTGTTGAACGTCTTCCCCACCGAGTTGAGCGTGACCGTGTGCCGTGCGAGGTCACCCGCCGCGACCGCCGCCACGGGGTGCCGGAGGCCGTGGTCCGGGTGCAGGAGGTCGCCGTGCACCTCGTCGGAGAGGAGGATCCCGCCCGGTCCGGCCCCGCCGTCGGCCACGGCCTCGGCGAGGGCCCGGATCTCGGCGTGGGTCCAGACCCGGCCGGAGGGGTTGTTCGGGTTGCTCAGGACGATCGCCCCGGGCCGGCGGCGGGCGAATTCCTCGGTCGGCAGCCGGTAGCCGTCGCCCTCGACGGACAGCGCGACCTCCTCGTACGGCAGCCCGGCGGCCGCACAGATCTCGGTGAAGCCGGCCCACTCGGGGGTGGGGACCAGCACCGGGCGGGCCGGTGCGATCGCCTCCAGGAGCAGCCGCAGCGCGGTGCGCGGACTGAACGGCAGCAGCAGTACCCAGTCGGGGTCGACCGCCACCGCGTGCCGGTCCCGGTACCACCGCGCGACGAGTTCGCGTCCGCCCGGGTCGCACTGCGTGTAGCCGTACGCGCGGTGCGCCGCCCGGGTGGCCAGCGCCTCCGCGACGGCCGGCGGTCCGGGGAGATCCATGTCCGCCAGGCCCATCGAGATCACCCCGCCCGGGGTCGCGCCCGCTCGGGCCCACTTGATGCTGCCGGTGCCGGTGCGGTCGAAGGGCCGGTCGAACTCCGCCCCGGGATTGGGTCCCGGCCCGGTGCGCGGTGACCCGGCGGGGGAGGACGCCGGTGCGGCGGCTGGCTCGGACACGTCCAACTCGGACCTCCGGGGCTGCGGGGCGGGGCGGGTGGCTCGCTGTCACGCTAACGCGGGGTGGGGGCGGGTGGGGTGACTTGCGGGGGAGTGGGAGTGGGAGTGGGGGATGGGCAGGGGTGCAGGGTGTGCAGGGGGCGGCGCGCGGGGCAGGTGATGTCGTCCGTTGGTGGTCAGCGCATTGTCGTCAGCTGGTATCTGAAATCTGTCATCTGTCAGCTGTCAGCCGAGATTCGTCAGCAGTCAGCAGCCATCCGTCAGCGGGCGGTCGTCAGCGGCTGGACGTTCGAAGGACCCTCGTCGGGCGCCGCGTCCTCGCCGCACCCGCTTCGGGCCCGTCGTGGCCGGTCAGGGGCCGGATGCGGCGGCCAGATGACCGCGTAGTCCGCGTTCGCCCCCGCGCATCATGGCCGCGTGGTTGGTCAGGAAGACCGGCCGGGCCGGGGCCGAGAGCAGGCGCAGCAGCGGCTTGCCCAGGCGGGCCTCCTCCTCGAACAGGACGCGGGCGCCGCCAGGTCGAGCGGTGACCGTCCAGCGTGACCAGCCGACCAGATCGCCCGTCATCCGTGCCTCCAGGACACCGGCGGCCTCGTCCTGCCGGGTGGCCCGGACGGCGAAGACCAGCCGGTAGGGGAGCACGGACCGGACGACGAGTTCGCCGGCGTCGCTCGCGGTCCGTCTGACCTCGCGGACCTGCGGCCACCAGCGGGGATACCCGGCGACGTCCGCCAGTGCGGCCAGCACCGGGCCGGGGGAGACGCCGAACTGCCAGGTGCTGCTGAGGTGGTAGGTACTGAAACCCATCGGGAAACCCCCTGATTCGTGCCCCGGTCCGGACCCGCGTGACGTGGCCCGGAGGACGCGCGCGACCCGAACTCCCGGACGGTGCGAGCTCCCTGACGGCCCGAGCGCCCGGACGGCCCGAACACCCGTCCCGCCCGGGCCACCCCGTCCGCGGGCCGCCGCCGCGACGGGCTGCCCCGCCCGTCGGTGGCCGCGTCCCGTCGAAGCTACCCGCCCGGCCGCCGGGGCACCCCGACCCGCGCGCGAAAGTCGGTCGGGCCGCGGTCCGTTGCCGTCCTGCTCCCCTCCCCGCAGCCCTTTCCCGATCGCCCGCACCCCCTCCGCACCCCCTCCGCACCCCCTCCGCGACCCCTCCCCGGCCCCTCCGGGCCCCCTCCCCGGCGCCGATTTTTCAGCCCCTGTCGGGTCTCCTCGCGGGCCTGCGCCCGGGCCCTCGTCGCGCTGCTCCGGTGCTGCTGCCGCGCTGCTCGTGGGCCCAATGCCCGGGAGCGCTCCCACGATTGACACTCCAATGTCAGCCTCTGGGGCGGGTGTCGTCGAATCGTCGAAATCAGTCCTAGACCTTGACGGAGCAGTTGCCCCATGGCTTTATATGCCGTGAGGAACGGGATGCCCTCCGACTTCGCCCCCCGATAGTGGGAGCGCTCCCACTCATTTCCCCCTGGATCCCCCCCACCCGAAAGGATCCAAGAAGTGTCATCACAGGTCCTCCGCCGGCTCAGAACTGCCGCCGCCGCCGTGGCGCTCAGCGCCACCGCGATCATGCCGATCGCCTTCGCGAACCAGGCCCAGGCCGCCACCAAGGTCGACAACCCCTATGTGGGTGCCGGGGTTTACGTGAACCCGGAGTGGTCCGCCCTCGCCGCCGCCGAGCCCGGTGGCAGCGCGGTCTCCAACCAGCCGACCGCGGTCTGGCTGGACCGGATCGCCGCGATCAACGGCTCCAGCACCTCCATGGGCCTGCGCGCCCACCTGAACGCCGCCGTGGCCCAGGCCGCCGGCAAGCCGTACGTCGTGCAGCTCGTGGTCTACGACCTGCCCGGCCGTGACTGTGCGGCCCTTGCCTCCAACGGTGAGCTCGGCCCGACCGACCTGCCGCGTTACAAGAGCGAGTTCATCGACCCGATCGCCGCGATCCTGGCCGACCCGGCCTACGCGAACCTGCGCATCGTGACGACGATCGAGATCGACTCGCTGCCGAACCTGATCACGAACGCGGGCGGCACCGCCACCGCGACCGCCAACTGCGACGTGATGAAGGCCAACGGCAACTACGTCAACGGTGTCGGCTACGCGCTGAACAAGCTCGGCGCGATCTCCAACGTCTACAACTACATCGACGCCGGTCACCACGGCTGGCTCGGTTGGGACTCCAACCTCCAGCCGACGATCGACCTGCTGAAGACGGCGGCCACCTCCTCCGGCAGCACCGTCGCCAACGTGCACGGCTTCATCGTCAACACCGCCAACTACTCGGCGCTGAAGGAGCCCTACTTCACGATCGACGACGTCGTCGGCGGCCAGTCGATCCGCGCCACCTCGAAGTGGGTCGACTGGAACCGCTACGTCGACGAGCAGTCCTACGCCGTCGCGTTCCGCCAGAAGGCCGCCGCGTCCGGCTTCGACAGCAACATCGGCATGCTGATCGACACCTCGCGCAACGGCTGGGGCGGCGCCAACCGTCCGACCGGCCCCGGCCCGACGACCAGTGGTGACGCCTACGTCAACGGTGGCCGCATCGACCGCCGCTTCCAGGCCGGCAACTGGTGCAACCAGTCCGGTGCGGGTCTCGGCGAGCGTCCGACGGCGGCTCCGACCGCCGGCATCGACGCCTACGTCTGGGTGAAGCCTCCGGGCGAGTCCGACGGTGCGTCCAAGGTCATCGCGAATGACCAGGGCAAGGGCTTCGACCGCATGTGTGACCCGACCTACACGGGTAACGCCCGCAACGGCAACCAGATGTCCGGCGCCCTGCCGGACGCGCCGCTGGCCGGCGCCTGGTTCTCCGCGCAGTTCCAGGAGCTCCTGAAGAACGCCTACCCGCCGGTCACCGGTGGCACCGGCGACACCGTCGCCCCGACCGCCCCGTCGGCGCTGGTCTCGACCGGCACCACCTCGGCGAGCGTCTCGCTCTCCTGGACGGCCTCGACCGACAACGTCGGTGTCACCGGCTACGACATCTACCGCGGCGCCACCAAGGTGGGCTCCTCGACCTCCACCAGCTACACCGACAGCGGCCTGACCGCCTCGACGGCGTACAGCTACACGGTGAAGGCGAAGGACGCGGCGGGCAACGTCTCGGCCGCCTCCAACAGCGTGACCGCCACCACCACCGCGGTGACCGGCGACACCGTCGCCCCCACGGCGCCCTCGGCGCTGGTCTCGACCGGTAACACCTCGGCGAGCGTCTCGCTCTCCTGGGGTGCCTCGACCGACAACGTCGGCGTGACGGGTTACGACGTCTACCGCGGCGCCACCAAGGTGGGCTCCTCGACCTCCACCAGCTACACCGACAGCGGCCTGACCGCCTCGACGGCGTACAGCTACACGGTGAAGGCGAAGGACGCGGCGGGCAACGTCTCGGCCGCCTCCAACAGCGTCTCGGTCACCACCGCCTCGACTGGTGGCACGGGCAACGTGGGCTGCACCGCGACGTACACCGTCAGCAGCGACTGGGGCGCGGGCTTCAACGCCGACGTCACGGTCAAGAACACCGGCACCACCGCCAGCAGCCACTGGAAGGTCACCTGGAACTTCGGTGGCAACCAGCAGATCACCAACCTGTGGAACGGCAACAAGACCCAGACCGGTAACGCCGTCAGCGTGACCGACGCGGGTTACAACGCGGCCCTCGCCGTCGGTGCCAGCGCCGGCTTCGGCTTCGGTGCCAGCTACTCCGGCGCCAACGCGGTCCCGACGCTCACCTGCACCGCGAGCTGACGCACCACCCCGGCGGACCTCCGCCGGTCGGCACGACGAACAACCGGTGAAACCTCCGGCCGGCCCCGCAGTTCGGGGCCGGCCGGAGGCGCGTTCGGCTCCGGCCGGGAGTGGTGCCGACCGGACCCGCACCCGCCACCGATCCCCGCCCCCCGACCCCCACCCCCTGACCACCGGCGCTCAGGGGTCCGGCTCGGCCAATGTGAAGGCCGTGTTGACGAGCGCGACATGGGTGAACGCCTGCGGCATGTTGCCCAGTTGGCGGTTCTCCACCGGGTCCCACTCCTCGGCGAGCAGGCCCAGGTCGTTGGCGAGCGCCACCACCCGGGTGAACAACTCCCGCGCCTCGGGGCGCCGTCCGGTGGCGACGAGGGCGTCGGCCAGCCAGAACGAGCAGGCCAGGAAGGCGCCTTCACCTCCCGGCAGTCCGTCCGGCCCGGGCCGGCCGCCCGCCGAGCCGCCCGGGCCCCGCCGCCCGCCACCGCTGTGTCCTTCACCACCCGGCCCGTCGGCGTGCCGCCCGTCACCGCCCGGGCCGTCGCCCCGGCCGTCATAGCGCCGGACGAAGCCGCCGTGGTCGAGCCCGGCCCGTACCGCGTCCACCGTGCGCACCACCCGGGGGTCGTCCGGCGGCAGGAATCCGCTCTTCACCACGAAGAGCGTCGCCGCGTCCAACTCGCTCCCGCCGTAGTGCTGGACGAACACCCCGCGGCGCCGGTCGTACCCGTTGGCGCAGACGTCCGCGTGCACGGCGTCCCGCATCGCACGCCAGCGCTCGACCGGCGCGGGCAGCCCGGTGGCCTCGGCCAGCCGGACGGCGCGGTCGGCGGCGACCCAGGACATCACCTTGGAGTGCACGAAGTGGCGGCGGGAGCTGCGGATCTCCCACAGTCCCTCGTCCGGCTCCCGCCAGTGCTGCTCCAGGTAACCCATCAGCGCGCGCAGCAGGCTCCAGACGTGCCGCTCCATCGGGATGCCGGCCAGCAGGGCCAGGTGGAGGGTGTCCACCACCTCCCCGTAGACGTCCAGTTGGAGCTGCTGGACGGCGGCGTTGCCGAACCGCACCGGCCGGGAGTCCTCGTACCCGGGCAGCCAGGCGGCCTCCGTCTCGATGACCACCCGTTCGCCCGCGACGCCGTACATCGTCTGCAGGTCGCTGGGGTCGCCGGCGATCGCCCGCAGCAGCCACTTGCGCCAGGCCGCCGCCTCCTCCCGGAACCCGCCGCGCAGCAGGGCGGAGAGCGTCATGCTGGAGTCGCGCAGCCAGCAGAACCGGTAGTCCCAGTTGCGGGTCCCGCCGATGAGTTCGGGCAGCGCGGCCGTGGGCGCGGCGACGATGCCGCCGGTCGGCGCGTACGCGAGGGCCTTGAGGGTGATCAGGGAGCGCAGGACGGGGTCGCGCCACTCGCCGCGGTAGCGGAAGTTGCCGGCCCAGTCGCGCCACCGGCCGAGGGTGGCGCGGAGCGCCTGGTCGGGGTCGGCCAGCGGGGTGCTGTGCAGGTGGGAGGGCTGCCAGGTGAGGAGGAAGGCGACCTTGCGTCCGGCGGTCACGGTGAAGTCGGAGACGGTGCTGCCGTCCGAGCCGTAGGTGTGGACCCCGGGGGGTACGCGCAACCAGGCCGAGTCGGGGCCGGCGACGGCCACCCGGTGGTGGCCGGTGCGCCGTACCCAGGGGTCGATGCGGCCGTAGTTGAAGCTCAGCCGCAGCTCACCGCGCATCTCGACGCTGCCGCTCAGGCATTCGACGATCCGCACCAGCCGCGGTACGCGGTCCCGGTGCGGCATGAAGTCGGTGACCCGGACGGTGCCGGTGGCCGTCCGCCACTCGGACTCCAGGACGAGGCTGTCCTCGCGGTACGAGCGGGTGGTGCACGGACCGGCGCCGGCGGGCGCGAGCCGCCAGCTGCCGTGGCTGCGGTCGCCGATCAGGGCGGCGAAGCAACTGGGGGAGTCGAACCGGGGCAGGCAGAGCCAGTCGACCGATCCGTCCCGTCCGACCAGGGCGGCGGTCTGCAGGTCGCCGATCAGGGCGTAGTCCTCAATCCGTCCACTCATCGATGCTAGTATCCGGCCCTCCGGCGACCCCGGCAGGCCGGGGAGTCTCCGGTTGCACCCGCTCGGCGTGCGGAGGATGATCTTCTGTGCCTGTTGTCTCCTGCGAGCCGGATTGAGCCGGGAATCTGAAGGGGTACCGCCATGCGGCGACCGGACTGGGTACCGGCTGGAACCGATCTGGACAAGCCGAACGCGGCCCGGGTCTACGACTACTACCTGGGCGGTTCGCACAACTTCGAGGTCGACCGGGAGATGGCACGCAAGGCCATGGCGCTCTGGCCGGACCTGCCGATGATCATGCGGGCGAACCGGGCGTTCCTGCGGCGCGCCGTGCAGTTCGTGGCGGAGGCCGGCATCTCGCGGTTCCTCGACGTCGGTTCCGGCATTCCGACCTTCGGCGCGGTGCACGAGGTGGCCCGGGCGATCAGACCCGACGCCGAGGTGGTCTACGTGGACCGCGACGCGGTCGCGGTCGCGCACAGCCGGCTGATGCTGGAGCACGACCCGCTCAGCCACGCCGTCCAGGCCGATCTGCGCGACCCGCAGGACATCCTGTCCCGCCCCGAGGTGCGGGCGCTGCTCGCTCCGGGCGAGCCGGTCGCGGTGCTGCTGGTCGCGGTGCTGCACTTCGTCACGGACGAGGAGGACCCGTGGCGGTCGGTGGCGGCGCTGCGCGACGCGCTGCCGCCCGGCAGCGCGCTGGTGCTCTCGCACGCCTCGCTGGAGGGCCGGCCCGACCAGGCGGAGGACCACCAGGCGCTGTACCGGATGACGCCGACTCCGCTGACGATGCGCACCCAGGAGCAGATCGTCTCGCTGTTCGAGGGCTTCGAGCTGGTCGAGCCGGGCGTGGTCTACCTGCCGCAGTGGCACCCGGAGAGCCCCGACGCGGTCGGCGAGCACCCGGAGCGGATGACCGGCATGGCGGGTGTGGGGCTCCGGCCGTGAGCGCCGAGCCGGCGGAGGTGGACGCGGCCCGCTTCCGCGAGGACTGGGCCCTGCTGCTGGCGGCCGGGCACGGCGCGGCCGTGCACCCCGGCATCCTGCACCGCCTGGTGTCCCGCACCGTCGGCCTGCTGCACCGGGCCCAGCGGGACGAGCCCTTCGACGCGGCCTTCGCCGAGGAGGCGGGCGCCCTGCTGGTGGACGCGCACTTCACGGACCCCTCGGTGCTGGCCAGGGCGGTCGGCCTGCTGCACCGCCAGCCCGACGAGGACGGCCGCGGCCCGGCCGTCTGCGGGGCGTTCGCGGCCGGCTGGGCCGCCGCCCTGCGCGAGCGCACGCTGCGTGAGCAGGAGGCGATCCGGACGGCCGCGGACAGTGCCCGCAAGGACGCCGAGAAGGCGCTGCGGGCCTCCGAGGCACGGTTCCGGGCACTGTTCGAGAGCGCGGCGATCGGTATCGGCATCGGTGACACCGAGGGCAACATCCTGGCCGTCAACAAGGCGCTCCAGGACATCTTCGGCGCCCGCCCGGAGGACCTCCAGGGCCACAAGGTCAACGAACTGGTGCACCCCGAGGACACCCCCGGCGTCTGGGAGGCGTACGAGGACCTCGTCTCGGGCAAGCGGGAGTACCTCCAGTTCGACAAGCCGTACTACCGCCGGGACGGCGAGGTGGTCTGGACGCAGCTGACCGTCTCGCTGATCCGGGACGACGAGGGCGTGCCGCAGTACCAGGTGGCGATGCTGGAGGACATCACCGACCGCTACCGCCTGCAGGAGCGGCTGCGCCACCAGGCGACCCACGACTCGCTCACCGGGCTGCCGAACCGGGCGGCGTTCTTCGAGCGGCTGGAGAAGATCTTCGAGGACCCGGAGCCGGGCGCGCGCTTCGGCCTCTGCTACGTCGACCTCGACGGCTTCAAGGTGGTCAACGACAGTCTCGGCCACGAGACCGGTGACCAGCTGCTGACGGCGGTCGCGGACCGGCTGAAGGCCGCGCTGAGCCCGCTCGGGCACCTGGTGGCCCGGCTCGGCGGCGACGAGTTCGTGGTGCTGCTGGAGAACTGCCGGGGCGAGCAGGAGGCGGTGGCCGCCGCGAAGACGGTGCTGAACGCGCTGGACGGGCCGGTGCACATCGGCGACCACCGGCTGGCCGTCGGCGCCAGCGTCGGCGTGCTGGAGCGCCGGGTCGCCACCACCACCCCGGGGGCGGCCGTCCGGGCGGCCGATCTGACGCTGTACCGGGCGAAGGAGGCGGGCCGCGGGCGCTGGACGCTGTTCGACCCGAAGGAGACCGCGCGGGCGGTGAGCCGCTACGCGGTGTCGGTGCGGATGCCGGCCGCCCTGGACCGGGGCGAGTTCTTCATCGACTACCAGCCGTTGCACGCGCTGGCGGACGGCTCGCTCGCGGCGGTCGAGGCCCTGGTGCGGTGGCGCCACCCGCAGTTGGGCGTACTCGGCCCGGACGAGTTCGTGGCGACGGCCGAGGAGACCGGCCTGATCATGCCGCTGGGCCGCTGGGTGCTGGAGCAGGCCTGCGGTCAGGCGGCCGACTGGGAGCGGCGGTTCGGCGCGGCGGCTCCGCAGATGAACGTGAACCTGGCGGTCCGCCAGGCCCGTAACGCCGGACTGGTGGGCGACGTCGGGCGGATCCTGCAGACCACCGGCCTGGACCCGAGCCGGCTGCAGCTGGAGATCACCGAGAGCACCGTGGTGGGCCCCGAGGACGAGGCCCTGAAGACCCTGCACAAGCTCGTCGACATGGGTGTCTCGCTGGCCATCGACGACTTCGGCACCGGCTGGTCCAACCTCGCCTACCTGCGCGACCTGCCGGTCTCCGGACTCAAGATCGCCGGGTCCTTCGTGGGGGACCTGCACGATCCCCGCAAGGACGAGCCCACCGGGTGGCGGATCGTCAGCGGCCTGGTGTCCCTCGCGCACACCCTCGGCCTGACGGTGACGGCGGAGGGGGTGGAGACCCGTGGCGACGCGGAGCGGCTGCGGCAGATCGGCTGCGACTGGGCGCAGGGGTGGCACTTCGGGCGGCCGGTGCGCCCGGCCGAGATCGCCCGCCGGATCGCCGAGGGCGGGCTCGCCCGGTAGTACGCGGCGGGCCCGGCCCGGACGAGCGGCGCGGCCCGGACGAGCGGCCCGGCCCGGACGAGCGGTCCGGGCGGTCGGGCGCCGCCCGGGCGGGTGCGGAGCGCGACAGGGCGGCGATCCGGAGAAATGCGGACAAACCACTCCAAACCCCTTGACTTGTCGCGAGGTTCCTGCGCACGATGGGGCCCTGGCACCGCACCCCGTGCGGAGAGCACATTGGCCAGTTCGAGCAGTACCGGCGCTTCGGCGCCCACGCAGTACCGGCGCCCCCGGCGTCGAGGCGGACCGGCAATCCGCGATTCGCGCGCAGCGCACACCACGTGGTCGGCAGACCCGTCCTGTGCCGCAGACCGCGCACCCCCGTCCCGAGCGGCACGGCCGCGGCCAGCGACCCGCCCCTCCTGACCGGATCGCGCACCGCCGTCCCGTCCGGGGGACTTCACCAGGGCCGCGCCCCGCAGGCAACCACGGCGGGCGCCCGCTCCGTCACGACCGGCACGTCAGGGACACCCGCGTGCCCGTCGCCTCCCGAGAGGCAGCCTTCGATGAGTACCACCCTGCCCCCTGACGCCCCTCCGTACCCGCAGGGCGACGGCCGGCCGATGCGCCGCGCGAGCGACCGCGTCAGTGCCCGCCGCCCGCTGCGCCGGGCGAGCGACCCCGTCAGCAGCCGGCGGCCGATGCGCCGCTCCGGTGACGCCGTCGCCACCACGCACACCGTGAGCCTGGTGATCCCGGCCCGCGACGAAGCCCGCAACATCCCCTGGGTGTTCGAGCAGATCCCGCGCTGCGTCGACGAGGTCCTGCTGGTCGACGGCGCCTCGCAGGACGCCACCGTGAAGGTGGCCAGGCAGTGCCTGCCGACCGTGCGCAGCGTCAAGCAGAGCGCCCCCGGCAAGGGCAACGCCCTGCGCTCCGGCTTCGCCGCCGCCACCGGCGAGTACATCGTGATGATGGACGCCGACGGCTCCATGTGGCCCGGCGAGATCCCGCACTACCTGCACTTCCTCGACAACGGCTACGACTTCGTCAAGGGCTCGCGCTGCATCGCCGGCGGCGGCTCACTGGACCTGACCCGGATCCGCTCGCTCGGCAACCGGGCGCTGCTCACGGTCGTCAACCGGCTGTACGACTGCATGCTGACCGACCTGTGCTACGGCTACTGCGCCTTCCGCCGTGACTTCCTGGACGAGCTCGACCTGCGCTCCTCGGGCTTCGAGATCGAGGCCGAGATGATCGCGCACGCGCTGCGCTCCGGCCTGCGGATCGCCGAAGTGCCGAGCCTCGAACTTCCCCGCCGCAGTGGTCGCTCACACCTGCACGCCGTCTCCGACGGCCGAAGGGTACTGCGGACCCTGCTCGCCGAGCGCCCCGGCGCCCGGTCCGCGGCGCCCCTTGCCGTGGGGGAGGGATGATGAATGGCTCCGACCGGCGCACCGCAGTGGCCTGCCCCTGCCCAGCCGCCCGCGACTCGCTCTACACCCCCGTTCGGATCGTCGAACTGGACCTGGACGAACCGAGCGGGCTGCGCCCGCCGGGGGGCTCCGGCGCCGTCGACCCGGAAGGCCGCGTGTTGGCGTTGGTGCGACTGCACGGACACCCGCTCGGATTGGTGAACGCCACCGGCGCGCCCGGCGACCTCGCCGGGCTGCGCCGGGCGCTGGTCGACGCCGCCCATCGCGAGCTGCGGGTCCCCGCGCGCTCCGACCGCACTCCGGCCGCGATGACCCCGGCGCCGTTCACCACACCCTCGGGGCCGGTGAGTCCGGCCCGACGAGCCACCGCGACACCCGCGGCCCGACCGGGTCGGGCCGGCCGTGCCCGGGTGCCGGCGGAACCGCCCCTGATCAGCGTCATCGTGGCCACCCACAATCGGGAGGGCATGCTGCGGCAGTGTCTCGACTCCCTGCTGCGGAACGGCTATCCGCGGGCCGAGATCATCGTCGTGGACAACGCCCCCGCGAACGACGCCGCGCGGACGCTGGTCCAGGGGCGGTACGCGGGCCGGGTCGGCTACCTGCGCGAGCCGGTGGCGGGCCTGGCCCGCGCCCACAACACCGGCCTGGCCGCCGCCCACGGCGAGCTGTGCGCCTTCACCGACGACGACACCCTCGCCGACCCGGCCTGGCTCACCTCGCTCGCCGCCGCGTTCGCCGGCGACCCCCGGATCGGCTGCGTGACCGGCCTGATCCTGCCGGCCGAGCTGGAGACCGAGGCCCAGGCCGCACTGGAGAACCACGGCGGCTTCGGCAAGGGCTTCGCCGCCCGTACCTGGTCGCTCACCGACCGCCGCCACGACCCGCTCTTCCCGTTCGCCGCGGGTCAGTTCGGCTCCGGCGCCAACATGGCCTTCCGGACCGCCGAACTGCGCGGGATCGGCGGCTTCGACCCCGCCACCGGCACCGGGACACCCGCGCACGGCGGCGACGACCTGCTCGCCTTCTTCCGGATGCTGGTCGCCGGCCACACCCTCGCCTACGCGCCCGACGCCCTCATCTGGCACCGCCACCGGCGGACCATGGACGCGCTGCCCGCCCAGGCCTTCGGCTACGGCGCGGGCTTCGGCGCCTACCTCGCCGCCGCCCTCACCCACGAGCCGGCCATGCTGCCCGCCCTGCTGCGCCGGCTGCCCAGGGGCCTCGGCCTCGCGGCCGGCCGCGTCCGCAGCCGGCCCGCCGCCCGGGGCAAGCCCTCGCTGCGGCTCGCCCGGCTGGAGATCCAGGGCCTGGTGTACGGGCCGGTCGGCTACCTGCGCAGCGTACGGCGCCAACGCGGCGCCCGAACCGGGAGTTGTCTGTGATGTCCGAATCCACTGCCGTCCCGGCCACCCTGGCCCGGATCGTCGAACTGGACCTCGACGAACCGGCCGGCCTGCGCCCGCCCGGCGGCCCCGGCACGGTCGAGCCGGACGGTCCGGTGCTGGCCCTGGTCCGCGCCGCCGGCCACCCGATCGGCCTGGTGACGGCCACCGGCACGCCCGGCGACCCCGACGGACTGCGCCGGGCGCTGGTCGAGGCGGCGCACCGCGAACTGCGCGTCCCGGCGCTGCCCGGCCGGGCCGAGGCCCCCGTGGCCGCCGGGCCCGCCCGTCCGCAGCCGCTGGTCAGCGTGATCGTCTGCACCCGAGACCGGACCGCGATGCTCCGCCGGAGCCTCGACTCCGTGGTCCGCACCCGCTACCCGCGGGCCGAGATCATCGTGGTGGACAACGCGCCGACGAGCGACGCCACCGAGCGACTGGTCCGCTCCGAGTACGGCGACCGGATCCGCTACCTGCGCGAACCGGTCCCCGGACTGTCCTGGGCCCGCAACGCGGGGCTGGCGGCGGCCCGCGGCGAGATCTGCGCCTTCACCGACGACGACGCCATCGTCGACGCCGGCTGGGTGGACGCCGTGGTGAAGGCCTTCCAGGCCGACGCCGCCGTCGGCTGCGTGACCGGGCTCGTCCTGGCGGCCGAGCTGGAGACCGAGGCCCAGGTCGTCCTGGAGCAGTACGGCAGCTCCTCGCGCGGCTACGCCCCGCAGAGCTGGTCCCTGCGCGACCTCCGGGACGACCCGCTGATCCAGTTCTCCGTCGGACGCTTCGGCTGCGGCGCCAACATGGCCTTCCGCACCGACGTGGTCCGCGGGTTCGGCGGCTTCGACACGGCGACCGGGGCGGGCACCCCCGCCCGCGGCGGCGAGGACCTGCTCGCCTTCATGCGGGTGCTGAACGGCGGCCGCACCGTGACCTACCAGCCGGACGCCATCGTCTGGCACCGTCACCGGCGCACCATGGAGGCCCTGACCACCCAGGTGTTCAACTTCGGGGTCGGCTTCGGCGCCTTCCTCGCCGCGGCCGTCTCCCGCGAGCCCGGCCTGCTGGTCTCGCTGGTGCGCCGGCTGCCCCGGGGCGTCTGGAAGTGGCAGGTCGCGCGGCGCGACCACGTGCAGTCGGCGCCGACCGGCCGCAGCGTCCAGCGCCGGCTCGGGCACCTGGAGTTCCAGGGCCTGCTGTGCGGCCCGTTCTGCTACGCGTTCAGCCTCTGGCGCCAGCGCGGGCTGCAGCCGGGGGAGTGGCCGTGATGTCCGTCCTCGCCGCCCGCCGCACCGCCGCCACGCGGCCCTGCTCCTGCCCGCAGCCGCTGCCCTGCGAGTGCTCGTACCTCACCCTGCTCCGCGCCCGCGCCCGGGCGGCCAGGACGGCCGCCCGCGGTGAGCCGCTGCTGCGCAACGGCCACATCCTGGCGGCGAGTTCCCTGCTGGCGGCGGGGCTCGGATCGATGTTCTGGATCCTCGCCACCCGCTCGTACAGCGCCGAGACCGTCGGGCGCAGCTACGCCGCTCTCGCGGCCGCGTCCTTCCTGTCCACGCTGGGCAGCTTCAACCTCGGGGACGTGCTGGTGCGGTTCGTGCCGACCGCGGGGCGGCACACCCGGCGGCTGGTCCTGCGCTGCTACACCGCGAGCGCGGTGTTCAGCGCCCTGGCGGCCGGCGGCTTCCTGCTGCTGATCCCGCTGATCGCCCCGGGGCTCGGCTACCTGCGGGAGCCGGTGGTGGCCGTGGCGTTCATGGCCGCGACGGCCGGCTACGCACTGTTCGTCCTGCAGGACGGCGCGCTCACCGGACTGCGCCGCACCGGCTGGGTGCTCGGTGAGAACGCCCTGTTCGCGGTGGCGAAGTCCGCCCTGCTGGCGCTCTGCGCGATCCTGGCCGTGGGCACCGGCATCCTGGTCTCCTGGTCGGTGGCGCTGGTGCTGTCGATCGTCCTCACCAACCTGGTGCTCTTCGGCCGGGCGATGCCCGCCGGGCAGTCGGCCGACGCCTCCGACACGACTCCTCCGCAGCGCGTCGCGCGGTACGCCACCGCGGACTACGTCGGCAACCTGTGCAGCGTCGCCACCTACTCGGTGGTGCCGCTGCTGGTCCTCAACCACCTCGGCGCCGGCCAGAGCGCCTACTACTCACTGGCCTTCATCATCGCCGACACCCTCTACGTGGCCGCCTTCAGCATGGGCCACTCGCTGATCGTCGAGGGCGCCGACGCCCCCGAGCGGCTGGTGGAGCTGGCCCGGCACATGCTGCGCCACTCCGCGCTGCTGCTGGCCGGCGCGGTCGCCGTGGTGGTGGCCGCCGCCCCCTGGATCCTCCAGCTGTTCGGCCCCGACTACGCCTCGCACGGCACCACGGTGCTCCGGCTGATGGTGCTCGCCGCGGTGCCCAACGCGGTGCTCAGCGTGGGCATCCAGGTGGCCCGGGTGCGCCGGTCGGCGACCTGGATGATCGGACTGCGACTGGCCTTCGCCGTCGTGGTCATCGGCCTGACCGCGGGGCTGCTGCCCGTGCTCGGCCTCACCGGCGTCGGCCTCGCCTGGCTGGCCGCCGAATGCGTGCTCGCCCTGCCGCTGCTGCTGACCCTGCAGCGCTGGCTGCCCACAGCGAACGGGAGGCCGACATGACCACCGCAGCCACCCCCACCCTGTCCGTCGTCGTCTGCGCCTACACCCAGGACCGATGGGACGACCTGTGCGCCGCGGTCGCCTCGGTGCGCGCCCAGCACCCGCCACCCGCCGAACTGCTGCTGGTGATCGACCACTGCCCAGCGCTGGAGCGCCGGGCGGCCGGCGGACTACCGGCCACCGTCATCGCCAACGCCGGCCCGAAGGGCCTCTCCGGGGCACGGAACACCGGCATGGCCGCCGCCGCGGGCGAGGTCGTCGCCTTCCTCGACGACGACGCCGTCGCCGCCCCCGGCTGGACGGCCCGCCTGCTGGCCGGCTACCGCGACCCCGCGGTGCTCGGCGTGGGCGGACTGGTCGAGGCCTGGTGGGAGACCGGCCGCCCCGGCTGGTTCCCGCCCGAGTTCGACTGGGTGGTCGGCTGCTCGTACCGCGGCCTCCCGGAACACGGCTGCGAGGTGCGCAACTTCATCGGCGCCAACATGTCCTTCCGGCGAGCCGACGCGGTCGCCGCCGGCGGGTTCCGCACCGAGCTCGGCCGGGTCGGGACCAAGCCGCTGGGCTGCGAGGAGACCGAACTCTGCCTGCGGATCGCCGCCCGCAACCCCGGCGCGCTGCTGCGCCACGAACCCGGCGCCGTGGTGCGCCACCACGTCCCGCGGGCACGGACCAGCTGGGCGTACTTCCGGGCCCGCTGCTACGCCGAGGGCCGCTCCAAGGCCCAGGTGGCCCGCCTGGCGGGCGCCCGACCGGCGCTCTCCAGCGAACGCCGCTACCTGCTGCACACGCTGCCCGCCGCCGTCGCCCGCGGCCTGGGCCGGGGGGAGCTGCGCACCGTCGCCGCCTCGCTGGCGGGCGTCGGGACGACCGCCTTCGGGTACGCCCTCGGCCGCCTCGCCCGGCCCGCCCGGGTGCCCGCCCCGGCGGGGGAGCCCGCACGCGTCGCCGCGGCCGGGCCCCGGAGCGAGTGAGGAGTGGTTGATCATGTTGGCCGTGCCGGTCTTCCTCTACCACTCGGTGTCGGACGACCCGCCGTCGTGGATCGCGCCGTTCACCGTGACCCCGCGCACCTTCCGCGAGCAGCTCGACCGGATCACGGACAGCGGCCTGTCGGTGGTACCGCTGCGCCGCCTGGTCTCCGCCCTCCACGGCGGACCGCCGCTGCCGCCCGGGTCGGCGGTGCTGACCTTCGACGACGGATTCGCCGACTTCTACTGGACGGTCGCGCCGATCCTCGCCGACCTCGGCATGCCCGCCACGCTCTACGTCACGGTCGGGGCCGTCCACCGGCCCGGCGGGCAGCCCACCGGCAGCCTGCTGCCGCCCGCCCCGATGCTCAACTGGCGCCAGGTCACCATGCTGGACACCGTCGGCATCGAGATCGGCGGCCACTCCCAGACCCACGCCCAGCTGGACACCGTGTACGCCCGGCAGTGCGCCGACGAGGTCGTCGGCAGCAAGCGCCGGCTGGAGGACGCCCTCGGCCACGAGGTCACGGCCTTCGCCTACCCGCACGGCTACTCCAGCCCCGCCCTGCGCCGCAAGGTCCGCCAGGCCGGCTGGACCTCCGCCGCCGCGGTGGGCGACCGGTTCAGCTCGGCCACCGACGACCCGATGCGGATCTCCCGCCTGATGGTCCGGGCCGACACCCCGGCCGCGCGGTTCCAGGACTGGACCCTCGGCCGCGGCGCGGGCCTGGCACCGGCTCCCGAACGCCTCGCGACCAAGGGCTGGCGCGCCTACCGCCGGCTGCGGGCCGCGGTGGGCCGCCCGGTCGGTGGACCGGAGCAGCCGTGATGGACACCGATCGTGACCCGACCCTCCGGGGCGGCCGTTTCGAGGAGGCAGCCGGATGACCGCACCGCAGATTACCGACCCCCCGCTCCCGCCCGAGCGCCGGGGCGGGCCGCCCGGCCCGGCGGTCCGGCCCGTCCGGCCGCTGCGGAGCCGCCTCGCCCGGCTCGGCACCGTCGGGTGGGCAGGCTGGGCGGTCCGCGCCCCGCTGCCGCTCGCCCTGGCCCTGTGGCTGGTCGCGCTGCCCCGCACCCGGCTCGACAAGATGGGCGACCTGGGCCTGCTCCAGGCGCTTCCGGCGCCGTACTGGCTGGGCCTGGTCGTGATCACCGTGGGCTTCGCCGCGGCGCTGCGTGACAAGCGGCTGCCGCAGCGCTGGCTGGCGGGCTACGTGCTGGGCCTGATCGCGATGGTCCACGCCACGCCCAGCCTGCTCTACCCGACCCTGCGCTACGCCTGGGCCTGGAAGCACATCGCGATCGTCGACGCCGTGCTGCGGCACAACGGCAGCGTCCCCAACGCCCACGAGCTGGACATCTACAACCAGTGGCCCGGATTCTTCCAGCTCAACGCCCTGCTGCTGCGGGCGACCGGCCTGCACTCGGCCCTCGGCTACGCGTCCTGGTACCCGGTGCTGGCCAACGTGCTGCTGATCGGCCCGCTGCTGCTGATCTACCGGTCCCTCACCAGGGACCGCCGACTGGTCTGGGGCGGCGTGTGGATCTACTTCGCCACCTCCTGGGTCGGGCAGGACTACTTCGCCCCGCAGGCCTTCGCCTACCTGCTGTTCCTCACCGTGATCGGGATGGTGCTCCGGCAGCTGGCGAACCGCCGGTCGGCCGGGCCCGCCCCCTCCGGCGCCCCGCCGGGGGCCCGGGCGCTCTCGCTGTTCACCGACGCCCCGGCGCGCGGCGGCTGGCGGCCGGCCCCGCTCGCGCTGCTGCTGGTGCTGACGGCGGCCATCGTCACCTCGCACCCGCTGACCCCGCTGATGCTGATCAGCTTCCTGCTGCTGCTGTCGCTGCCCCGGGCCAACCGTGCGGTGGTGCTGCCGGTGCTGGCCGGCGCGGTGGCCATGACGCTGCTCTGGGACGCCACCGTCGCGCGCCCGTACATCGCCTCCAACCTGAGCGACGTGGTGGGCGCGCTGGCCGCGCCGGACAAGAACGCCGTCTCCGGCCTCGCCGGGCTCGGGCAGGCGGTGCCGGGCCAGGTGCTCGCGGCCTGGGTGGACCGGGGGCTGACGGCCACCGTGCTGCTGCTGGCCGTGGCGGCACTGCTGCGCCGCCGGTGGCGCCGGACACCGCTGCCGCTGCTCCTGGTGGCGCCGTTCCCGCTGCTGCTGGCCAACCCGTACGGCGGCGAGATGATCTTCCGGGCGTACCTCTTCGCGCTGCCGGCCGCCGCCTTCCTGATCGGCACCCTGATCGCCCGGTCACCCCGGTTCCCGCGGAGCGGGACGGCGGTGCGCGCGGTGGTGCTGCTCGCGCTGCTCGCCGGGACGGTCTGCGGCTACTACAGCAAGGAGGACATGAACTACTTCACCCCGCAGGAGGCCGCCGCGGGCCGCTACCTCGCCGAGAACGCGCCGCCGGGCTCGCAGATCGTGGTGCTCACCGCCGACGTCCCCGGCTTCGAGCTGCGCTACGACGAGCGGGTGCGCACGGTGCTGGCCCAGCGAGCGGTGGCCGATCGGCGTGAACTGCTGGCCGATCCGGCGTCCGTCCTGGAGAGCACCATGTCCGATCCCCGGGTCATCGGGCCGTCCTTCCTGGTCCTGACCCGGGCGCAGGTGGCCGAGTGCCGGCTGACCGGGGTGTTCCCGCAGGACACGCTGGGGCAGGTGCGGCAGGCCGCGTCGACGATGCCCACCCTGCGGCCGGTCTTCGCCAACCGCGACGCCGTGGTCTACCGCCACGTGACGTCGGTGGTCGGCCAGGGCCCGTTCGCCCGGACGACGGGATGAGGTGGGTGCCGTGCTGAGCGTGCCGCGGTGGCCGACCCCCGGCCGGGTGCCGGCTCCCCGGCTGCTGCTGGCGCTGTCCGGATGGGCGGCCCTGGCGGCCACCGCGCTGCCCGCGGCGTCCCCGCCCCGGGTGGTGCTGACGGCCGGCTTCCTGCTGGCCTGCCCGGGGCTCGCCCTGCTGCTGCTGGCCCGGCCCGCGCCCGCGCCGCTGTCCGCCTGGCCCGGCCGGGTGGCCGCGGCCGTGCTGGTGCCGACGCTCAGCGCGTCGGTGTCACTGCTGGTCGCCGAGGCGCTCTTCCTCGGCGGCGTGTTCACCGTGACCCGCGCACTGGCCGTGCTCGCCGCACTGACGACGGCGCTGGCCCTCGTCCCGCGCCGCCACCGGACCAGGCCCGAGCGGCTAGGGCCGCCGTCGGCCCCGGGCCCGCGGCCGACCGAGGCCCAGGCCCCACGGTCGACCGCGCCCGACCGCCGGGCGGCGCGGCGCCGGGCCGGCTACCTCGTGGTGGCGGCCCTGCTGCTGTTCACGGCGGCCTGCGGCAGCGCCGCGGGCAGTGCGGTGCTGCCGCTGACCGCCGACCCGCAGGCGTCCGCCGCCACCGGGCCGGCGGCGCAGCCGGTCCTCCCGCAGGAGCCCGTCGCCCCGGGGCCGTGGCACCAGGTGTTCCGGGACGACTTCGAGGGGTCGACGCTGAACCCCGCCGACTGGGTGACCTGCTACGACTGGGTCCTGAACGGTGGCTGCACCAACGCGGGCAACGGCGAGGAGGAGTGGTACCAGCCGGGCCAGGTCGAGGTGGGGAACGGGGCCCTCACCCTCAACGCCGACCGCGGCAAGCAGCACGGCAGCGACGGCCGGACGTACCCCTGGTCCTCCGGCATGGTCAGCACCGGCCGCGACTCCTACGAGGGCGCGCCGCGCCACACCTTCACCTACGGCTACTTCGCGGCGGCCATCAACGTCCCCGCCGAGCCGGCGGGCTTCTTCCCGGCGTTCTGGCTGATCCCGGCCGAGACCCGCGGCACCCCGCCGGAGCTGGACATCGCCGAGTTCCCGAACACCGACACGCACGTCAACATGAACCTGCACTGGCGCACCCCGGACGGCAACGACGCGCACATCGGCCGGCTGTTCGGCCCGGCGGACTTCTCCGCCGGCTACCACGTGTTCGCCCTGGACTGGGAGCCGAATGCGGTGACCTGGTACGTGGACGGGGTACAACGGTTCCAGGTGACCGATCCGTCGCAGGTTCCGACGGTCGCGATGGAGCTGGTGATCAATCTCGCGGTGGGCTACCTGCAGTCCCCGCCGCCCACGGTCGACTCCGCCCAGCTGCACGTGCAGTGGGTCGGGGTCTGGCAGCACTGACACCTCCGAGGAGGTGACTCCCCCGATGGAGCGCAGCCGCATGGACCGCAGCCGTACCGACCTCACCCGCCCGGACCGCAGCCGTACCGACTTCACCCGCCCGGACCGAAGCCGTACCGACCTCACCCGTTCGGCGCACGGCGGACCGGAGCTGGACCGCGAGGTCCCCGTGCTCCTGGTCAAGGTCGGACACTATCCGCAGACGCCCAGCCACCTCGGCGCGGTGCGCTCCTTCGGCCGGCTCGGCGTGCCGGTCTACGCCATGGTCGAGGACCGGCTCACCCCGACCGCCGTCTCCCGCTACCTGACCGGGGCCTTCGTACGGCCCAGCACCGGGCGCGAGCCTCCCGGGCAGCTGCTCGCCGCCATCCTGGCGGCGGGCCGGCGGATCGGCCGGCCCAGCGTGGCGGTGGCCACCGACGACGAGTCCGCCGTCCTGCTCGCCGAGCACCGGGCGGAACTGGCCCGCTGGTTCCTGCTGCCGCCGGTGCCCGCGGAGCTGCCCCGGCGCCTGGCCAGCAAGGCCGGCCTGCACGCGATCTGCCGGGAGGCCGACGTCCCCACCCCGCGGGCCTGCGCCCCCGGCAGCCGGGCGGAGCTGGTCGACGCGGGCCGCCGCTGGGGCTACCCGCTGGTGCTGAAGAACCTGGAACCGTTCACCCGGCTCCGCCACCCGGCGGTCGGCCACACCACGGTGGTGCGGAGCGAGGAGGAGCTGCTCGCCACCCTCGCGCGCGGCGGACCGGACGGTGGGGCGCCCTCCGTGCTGGCCCAGGAGTACCTGCCGCCGGAGCGGTCCGAGGACTGGATCACCCATCTCTGCTGCGGCCCGGACGGCGAGCCGCTGGCCCTCTTCACCGGCCGCAAGGTGCGCTCCTGGCCGCCCGGGCGAGGGGTCACCGCGCGGGCCCGCGCCTGCCCCAATCCGGAGCTGGCCGCGCTGGCCGCCCGGCTCTGCCGGCGGATCGGCTACCGCGGGGTCGCGGATCTGGACTGGCGCCTGGACCTGCGGGACGGCCGGTACAAGCTGGTCGACTTCAACCCCAGGACGGGCGCCCAGTTCCGCCTCTTCGAGACGGTCGACGGGGTGGACGTGGTGCGCGCCCTGCACCTCACGCTGACCGGCCGCCCGGTGCCGTCCGGCGCGCAGCTCTCGCGCAGCTTCGGGGTGGGCCAGATCGACCTGCTGTCCATGCTGGCGACGTCCTGGGGGGAGCGCCGCGCGCCGCGGGACGTCTGGCCGCGCCGCTCCACCGAGCGGGCCTGGCTCTGCCGGGACGACCTGGCACCCACGGTCGCCGAGGCGGCCCGGTTCGGCTGCTCCGCCGTGCGGGTGCTCGCGGGGAGCGTGCGGAACCGGGGGTGAGGGTCGGTCCGGGGCGCGGGCCCCGGGCATGACGCCGTCCCCGGCGAGCCGGCCGGGGACGGCGGTGCGCGCGGGTCAGCGCGGGGTGGTGGCGACGGCGCGGCTGACGCGGCGGGCGGCGAAGCCGGTGCCGCAGACGAAGCGCAGGACGGGCCCGAAGGTGTCGGCCGCCGCGAGTCCGGTGAAGTAGAGGCCGGGGACGGAGGATTCGAGGCCGGCGGAGAGCCGCGGGGCGCCGCCGTTGGCGCGTCGGACGGCCCGCCGGAGGGCGGGGTCGAGCAGGTCGAGCCGGTCGACGTCCACCCGGTAGCCGGTGGCGGCCAGCACGTGGTCGGCCTCCAGGGTGTCGGTGCTGCCGTTCGGCCCGCGCAACCGCAGGCGGATCTGCCCGCCGGCGTGCTCGGCGTGGTGGACGGTGTACCCGGCGAGCAGCGGGATCCGCCCCCGGACGCGGTCGCGCAGCCACCAGGCGCCGGAGGGGCCGAGGACGGCGCGCACCAGGTGGGCCCGGGTGCCGTCGGGGAGGTGGCGGAAGGCCTGCGGGGTGCGGCTGAAGGCCACGTGGGACCAGCCGGGGCCGAGCGTGGAGCCGGGTTTGACCAGGCGTGCGGGCAGCGGCCGGTCGCCGTTGAGGTCGGTCGGCGGCGGGGTGCCGAAGAGCACCTGCTCGTTCCTGGAGACCAGGGTGGGGACGGCGCCCGCCTCGCTGAGCAGGGCGGCGCCCTCCAGGGCGGACTGCCCGGCGCCGATCACCGCGACGCGCTGCCCCGCGAACACGGACATGTCGGTGTGCTCGCAGGTGTGGGAGGCCAGTGCGAGGTCGGCGAGCGGCGCGAGCGCGGTCGGCATCCTGGCGTAGGGGGCGAGGCCGGTGGCGACCACCACGGCGCGGGTGCCGAACACCGCGCCGTCGTCGAGGGTGACGCGGAACCCGTCGCGCAGGTACTCGACGGCGGTCACGGTGCTGCGCTCCACCTCGGGGACGCAGCGCCGCTGGTACCAGTCGCCGTACTCGACGAACTCGGCGAGCGGGACGGGGTAGAGGTCGCCGACGGGCGGCCGGCCGCGGGCGGCCCGGAAGTCGCTGAGGCGATGGCCGTCGGCGGGTGCCGAGATGTTCGAGGCGCGCGGGGTGGACTTGAGGAACATCCCGGCCGGCATCCGGGTGCGCCAGCCGTCCATCGGCTCGCCCAGGATCCGCAGTGGAACCCGGTGGGCCTTGAGGTGGGCGGCGGTGGCGAGGCCGTACGGTCCGGCGCCGATGACGGTGACCGGGACGCGGGACACGGAGGGGGAGGGGATCGTCATCACGGCCGCCGGGGGTGCTGTCGCCGGTGTGGTGACCGGTCCGGATGGTGCACCGTCACGAGGTGTCCTCCCTCCGCGCGACCCCCTCCTCCCAGGGTGCACCGGCCGGGCCCGCGCCGCACCCAGGGCCTGGCGCGGCGCGGGCCCGGCCGGAGCGGGGTCAGCCCACCAGGCTCGGCAGCGCGATCGAGTGGCCGGTGTGCTCCACCTTGGCCCGCAGGTAGCGGACGTTGCTGTCGGACAGGTGGACGCCGGTGGGCACCCGCAGCCCGACCTCGACGCCGAGCGCCGCCAGCTGGTCCGCCTTGTCGGGGTTGTTGCTCAGCAGGTCGATCGCGGGGGCGCCGAGCGCGTGCAGCATCTGCGCGGCCGCGGTGTAGTCGCGGCCGTCCTCGGGCAGGCCGAGCGCGGTGTTGGCCTCGTAGGTGTCGAGGCCGGCGTCCTGCAGGGCGTACGCGTCGAGCTTGTTGTAGAGGCCGATGCCGCGGCCCTCCTGACGGAGGTAGAGCAGGTAGCCGCCGGCCTCGCTGATCCGCTCGACCGACTCGCGCAGCTGCGGGCCGCAGTCGCAGCGGTCGGATCCGAACACGTCGCCGGTGAGGCACTCCGAGTGCAGCCGCACCAGCGGGGTGCCGCGGACCTCGCCGAGGGCGAGGGCCAGGTGTTCGGCCCCGTCGGCCAGGCCGTGGAAGGTGAGGACCTCGGCGTCGGCGCGGTAGCCGTCGGGGAAGGTCAGCGGGATGCGCACGCGAGAGCGCACGGTGGCGGTGCCGTGCTGCGGCATGCCGGGCCTCCGATGCTGCGGTGGGTGGTCCGGACGACGGGCTGGGTCGGATTCGAACCGGTGGACGAGGACCGACCGTACCTCGTAGTTCCAATTTGAACAACTCCCTTCCGTGCCGGGCGCCCCTTCCGGCCCATCGGGCACGGCCCGTCCGCGCGCCCGGCCGCCCGCCGCGCCCCATGCTGTGGAGGGGGCGCGCGACCGCGCGCCGCGGCGCACCGTCGTCGGGCCGGACCGGCCCCGGGGCGGACACGCCGGAGCGGGCGGAGCCGACCGAGGAAACCCGAGAGGAACGGACAGATGAAGCAGACCGAAGTGACCATCGGGGCGCCCAGCTGGGCCGAGATCGCCACCTCCGACCCGGCCGCCGCCAAGGCCTTCTACGGCGAGCTGTTCGGCTGGCGCGCCGAGACCGACCCGCGCCCGGAGGCCGGCGGCTACACGGTCATGCACCTGGGCGAGGCCCCGGCCGCCGGCCTCAGCCCGCTGTACGGCCCCGAGCAGCGCACCGCGTGGTCGGTCTCGTTCGCCGTCCGGGACGCCGACGCCACCGCGGCCGAGGTCGTCGCCGCGGGCGGACGGGTGCTGATGGAGCCGATGGAGGTGCTGGACATCGGCCGGTTCGCGGTGGTCGCCGACCCCTCCGGCGCCGTCTTCGCCCTCTGGCAGGCCCGTACCTTCGCCGGCGCCGGGGTGTTCAACGACCCGGGCGCCCTCGGCTGGGCCGAACTGCTCACCCGCGACCCCGAGCGGGCCGTCGCCTTCTACCCCGAGGTCTTCGGCTGGTCGGTGAACGAGGGCGAGTCGTACACCCAGTGGGGCCTGGCGGGGGAGGACTTCGGCGGTCTGCTCGCGATGGGCGACCAGTTCCCGCCCGACCTCCCGCCGCACTGGCTGCCGTACTTCGCGGTGGCGGACGTCGACGTCACCGCGAGCAGGGCCGCCGGGCTCGGCGGGGAGGTCCTGATGCCGGCCACAACGGTGCCGGCCGGCCCGCGGATCGCCGTCCTGCGGGATCCGCAGGGGGCCGCCTTCGGCGTCTACCTGGCCGGCACCGTGGACTGATCGGCCCCGGCGACGGGGGTGGTGGGCCCCGTCCCCGCGGCCGGCCGCCGCCGGGGCCGGCGCAGCGCCAGCGCCCCGGCGAGGGCCGTCACGGCCACCGCCGTCACCGGCACCACGTCGCCGATCCGGTCGTAGACCGTCCGGGCCGAGGGAGCGACCAGCGCCAGGCGCACGGTCAGCGTGCCGCTGCGGTCGGTGCCCAGACGGGCGAGTTCGCGGCCCTGGGCGTCGAAGGCCGCCGAGACTCCGGTGAGCGAGGCCTGGACGACCGGACGCCCGGTCTCGGCGGCCCGCAGCGCTCCCAGCGAGACGTGCTGCTCTGGCGCCCAGGTGTGCTGGAAGGTGGACGTCGAGGACTGGTAGACCAGCACCCGGGCGCCCTCGTCGACGGCCGCCCGGGACATGTCCGGGAACGCCGACTCGAAGCAGATCAGCGCGCCGACGGGCAGCGGCGCACCGGACCGGTCGGTGGCCGGCAGGACGTGGAAGGCACTGCCCGGGGCCCGGTTCTCACCGGCCGCGCGGCTGACGCCGGCGATCCAGCCGAGCGCCGGCCGCAGCGGGATGTACTCGCCGAACGGCACCAGGCGGATCTTGCGGTAGCGGTCCTCGATGCCCTCCGGCCCGATCAGCACGGTGTCCTTGGAGATCCGCCCGTCGGCCTTGCGGGCGTCCTCGCCGGCCAGCAGCCGGGCGCCGGTCGCGGCGGACAGCCCGCGCAGGGTGGCCAGCGTGGCCCGGTCGCGGTCCAGGTCTGCGGTGGTGCTGCTCTCGCCCCAGACCACCAGGTCCAGCGGTTGCCCGGCCAGCGCGGCCGTGGCCCGGACACCGGCGTCCAGCCGGTCCCCGGCGTCCGCCACCACCCCCGGCTGCACCAGGGCCACGGTGGCGAACCGGTCCGGGCTCGGCTGGGTGCGCAGGGCGAACAGCAGCGGCCCGGCCAGCAGGACGGCCACGACGGCGCACGCCGCCAGCGCGCGGACCGGCCGGCGCCGGGCGCACAGCAGCACCGTGACCGCTGTGTTGGCGGCCACCACCGCGGCGCTGACCAGCCAGATCCCGCCGACCGAGGCCAGCGCGAGCACCGCCGGATGCTGCCACTGGGTCGCGCCGAGCAGCGCCCACGGGCCGCCCAGCGCGTGCCAGGACCTCGCGAACTCGGTGGTCACCCAGACCGCCGGCACCACCACCAGCGCGGCCAGCGCCCGGCGGGCGGTCAGCGGCGGGCGCAGCAGGACCCACACCGCCAGGCCCACCGCGGCCTGCAGCGCGCCGAAGAGCACGGCGAGGGGCAGCAGCCCCGGGCCGATCGAGGGCACCAGCCAGTACATCGCGGTGAGGATGAAGCCGGCTCCGAACCACCAGCCGCGCACCGCCGCCTCCCGCGCGCCCGGGGCCCGCTGCATCAGCAGCAGGCCCGGCACCAGGCAGACCCAGGCCAGCGCGCCGAGGCCGGCGGAGGGGAAGCAGAGCACCGGTACCGCGCCCGCGACCAGTGCGGCGTAGCGAGCTGGCCGGGTCAGGGCGGATCCGAGTGACATCCTCCGATTGTCCGCTTCGGTGCGTAATGTCACCAGGCCACGCGGCCGGTGACGGTCGAGAAGTTCCACTCCTCGCGTCTGCCCGCGTTCCGCCGGGGCATGCCCGGCCCCGCCGGGGCCCCGGCGGGCGGGGCGGCGGGCTCAGTACGCGGGGTGGTCGTCCGGGCCGGCCACGGTGATCGTGACCTTGCCGCGGGCGTGGCCCTCGGCGAGGTACCGGACGGCCCGGGGCACCTCGTCCAGCGGGAAGGCCCGGTCGAGCAGCGGGGTGACCCGGCCCGCCTCGATCAGCCCGGCCAGCACCGCGAGGTCGCCCCGGCCCGGTGTCGCGAGCAGGCCGCGCAGCCGCTGCCGGACGAAGGGCGACAGCAGCAGCGCCCGGAGCGCCCGGTCGGTGCCGCCCAGCCACCGGCCGTCGTGCTCCCCGCCGACGATCACCAGCGTCCCCCGCGGGGCCAGGGCGCGCCGCAGGTGGGACAGCGGCCGGCCGCCCGCCGTGTCGACGATCAGGTCGTAGCGCCGCGGCCCGTCGGTGACGTCCTCCCGGGTGTAGTCGCTGACGTGGTCGGCGCCGAGCGAGCGGACCAGCTCCGCCTTCGCGGGGCCGCACACCCCGGTGACCTCCGCGCCGAAGGCCTTGGCCAGCTGCGTCGCGAACGACCCCACCCCGCCGGCCGCGCCGATCACCAGGACGTGCTGTCCGGGCCGTACCCGCCCCGCGTCGCGCAGCGCCTGGAGGGCGGTGACCGCGGACACCGGGACGGCGGCCGCCTGCTCGAAGGTCAGGTTCGCCGGCTTCGGCGCGCACCGGTCCCGCCGGACCACGGCGTACTCGGCGAAGGAGCCCGCGCAGGTGCCGAACACCTCGTCGCCGACCCGGACGTCGGTCACCTCGGGGCCGATCGCCGTCACCTGCCCGCAGACGTCCATGCCCCGGGTCCGGACCCGGGGCGCCCGGAGCCCGACGCCGAGCCGCACCAGGTAGGGCAGTCCGGTCGTGAGGTGCCTGACGCCGGGGTCGAGGCCGGCCGCACGCACCCGCACCAGCACTTCGCCGGGGCCGGGCACCGGCCTGTCCACCTCCCGCACCTCCAGCACCTCGGGCGGGCCGTACCTGTCCTGGACGACGGCCTTCACGGTCGGTCTCCTTCGCTAGCCGGCCCGCCGGCCGGCTGGTTGTCCGGTTGGCTGTCCGGCTGGTCGTCCGGTTGGTCGTCCGGGTACTGGAAGACGTCGTCGAGCGGGACGGCGAAGGCCCGGGCGATCTGGAACGCCAGCTCCAGCGAGGGGGAGTAGCGGCCCTGCTCGATGGCGATCACGGTCTGACGGGTGACGCCGATCCGGACCGCCAGGTCCGCCTGGGTCATCCCGCCGTGGGTGAACCGCAGGGCGCGGATCACGTTGGTGACCCGGGTCGGCTTCACCATGCGGGGAGCCCCCGGCGGTAGGCGACGATCTTGGCGGTGGAGCCGAGCAGGGCGGACAGGACGAACGCCAGGTAGGTCGCGTTGGCGATCCAGAACGGGTCGAGCCGGGCCAGCGCCATCCCGAGTGCCGTCACCCCGCCGAGCACCACGAAGGCCTGCCCGATCCGCTCGCCGAAGCGGTGGATCTCGCGGTCCCGCTGGTCCTTGCGGCCGCAGTCCTCGCGGGTGGTGAGCGCCGCCGCGATGTCGAGCACGATCGTCGCGACCACCGCGGCGAGGACGCTCCACAGCAGTGCGGCCGTGTAGGGCAGGTGGCTGAGCGGTGTGCCGCCGGCCCCGCCGAGCACGGCGGCCAGGTACGCGGCGTACGCCACGACGGTGACCACGCCCATGATCCATACGCGCTTCTCTTCGAGTGGCATGGCATCAATGTAAAGAAAAGCAGACTCCATGTCCAGAATCTTTGACATCCAAGGGCCGGTGGAGACCAGGGCGGCAAGGCGAGGGGGAGAACGCGAGGAGGGAAGCGCGAGGAGGGAAACGCAAGGGGAAAAAGGTGCTGCCCCGACCGTGCGGGTCGGGGCAGCCGGGTTCGGCCGGTCAGGGCCGGGGCGGTCGGACGGGGCTCAGCCCTCGTCCTCCAGGTCGCCCTCGGTCTCCAGGAACGCCGCCTGCAGCTGCTCGATCAGCTCCGGGTCCGGCTCGGCCCACAGGCCCCGGCTCGCCGCCTCCAGCAGGCGCTCGCTGATCCCGTGCAGGGCCCACGGGTTGGCCCCCGCGAGGAACTCCCGGTTGGTCGGGTCGAGCACGTACTCCTGGGTGAGCTTCTCGTACATCCAGTCGGCGACCACGCCGGTGGTGGCGTCGTAGCCGAACAGGTAGTCGACGGTCGCCGCCATCTCGAACGCGCCCTTGTAGCCGTGCCGGCGCATCGCCTCGATCCAGCGCGGGTTGACCACCCGGGCGCGGAAGACCCGGGCCGCCTCCTCGGTGAGGGTGCGGGTCCGGACGGTCTCCGGGCGGGTCGAGTCGCCGATGTACGCGGTCGGGGCCCTGCCGGTGAGCGCCCGGACGGTGGCCACCATGCCGCCGTGGTACTGGAAGTAGTCGTCCGAGTCGGCGATGTCGTGCTCACGGGTGTCGGTGTTCTTCGCCGCCACCGTGATCCGCTTGTACGCCGTCTCCATCTCCTCGCGGGCCGGGCGGCCACCGAGGTCGCGGCCGTAGGCGTAGCCGCCCCAGACCGTGTAGACCTCGGCCAGGTCGGCGTCGGTGCGCCAGTCCCGGCTGTCGATCAGCTGGAGCAGGCCGGCGCCGTAGGTGCCCGGGCGGGAGCCGAACACCCGGACGGTGGCCTTGCGCTCGTCGCCGTGCACGGCCAGGTCGGCCTGCACGTGGGCGCGGACGAAGTTCTCCTCGTCCGTCTCCTCCTGGCGGGCGGCCAGTCGCACCGCGTCGTCCAGCAGGTTGACCACGTGCGGGAACGCGTCGCGGAAGAAGCCGGAGATGCGCAGCGTCACGTCGATCCGCGGGCGGCCGAGCTCGGCCGGGCTGATCGCCTCCAGGCCGTTCACCCGGCGCGACGCGTCGTCCCAGACCGGGCGGACGCCGAGCAGCGCGAAGGCCTCGGCGATGTCGTCGCCGGCGGTGCGCATCGCGCTGGTGCCCCAGAGCGAGAGGCCCACCGACGACGGGTAGGCGCCGTCGTTGTCGGCCCGGTAGCGCTCCACCAGCGAGTCGGCCAGCGCCTGGCCGGTCTCCCAGGCGAGCCGGCTGGGCACCGCCTTCGGGTCCACCGAGTAGAAGTTGCGGCCGGTGGGCAGCACGTTGACCAGTCCGCGCAGCGGCGAGCCGGACGGGCCGGCCTTGACGAAGCCGCCGCCGAGCGCGTGCAGCACGGCGTCCAACTCGTCGGTGGTGGCGGCGAGCCGCGGCACCAGCTGGCGGGCGCCGAAGTCCAGCACCTCGGCCACGGCCGGCGGCAGACCGGCCGCGACCTTCTCGACCGCCTCCGGAGCCCAGTCCTCGGCCTCCATCGCCTCGACCAGCTCGCGGGCCTTCGCCTCGGCGGCGTCGGCCGCGCCGAGCGTGGGCGCGGACTCGTCCAGGCCGAGCGCCTCGCGCAGGCCGGGCAGCGCGGCCACGCCGCCCCAGATCTGCCGGGCCCGCAGGATGGCGAGCACGATGTTGACCCGGTCGACGCCGACCGGGGCCTGGCCCAGCACGTGCAGGCCGTCCCGGATCTGGGCGTCCTTCACCTCGCAGAGCCAGCCGTCCACGTGCAGCAGGAAGTCGTCGAAGCCGTCGTCCTCCGGCCGCTCGGCGAGCCCGAGGTCGTGGTCGAGGCGGGCGGCCTGGATCAGCGTCCAGATCTGGGCCCGGACGGCCGGCAGCTTCGCCGGGTCCATCGCGGCGATGTTGGCGTGCTCGTCGAGCAGCTGCTCCAGCCGCGCGATGTCGCCGTAGCTCTCGGCCCGGGCCATCGGCGGCACCAGGTGGTCGACCAGGGTGGCGTGCGCCCGGCGCTTGGCCTGGGTGCCCTCGCCCGGGTCGTTCACCAGGAAGGGGTAGACCAGCGGCAGGTCGCCGAGCGCCGCGTCCGGTCCGCACTCCGCGGACAGCGCGGCGGTCTTGCCGGGCAGCCACTCCAGGTTGCCGTGCTTGCCGAGGTGGACGACCGCGTCGGCGCCGAAGCCGCCGTCCTCCTGGGCGGCCGCGATCCAGCGGTAGGCGGCCAGGTAGTGGTGCGAGGGCGGCAGGTCGGGGTCGTGGTAGATCGCCACCGGGTTCTCGCCGAAGCCGCGCGGCGGCTGGATCAGCACCAGCAGGTTCCCGGCCCGCAGGGCGGCGAGCACGATGTCGCCGTCCGGGTTGACGCTGCGGTCCACGTACAGCTCGCCGGGCGCCGGCCCCCAGTGCCGCTCGACCTCCTCGCGCAGGCCCGCGGGCAGCTCGGCGTACCAGCGGCGGTAGTCGGCGGCCGGGATCCGCACCGGGTTGCGGGCGAGCTGGTCCTCGGTCAGCCAGTCCTGGTCGTAGCCGCCGGCCGCGATCAGGGCGTGGATCAGCGCGTCGCCCTCGTGGGTGTCGTTCAGCGCAGATCGCCCGCCCGCCTCCGGGCCGTCGGGCCGGGGCGCCAGGCCCGGCAGCGCGTCCGGCCCGTCCAGCGGCCCGAGGTCCATGCCCTCCGCACGCAGCCGGGTCAGCAGGCGCACCGCGCTGGCCGGGGTGTCCAGGCCGACGGCGTTGCCCACCCGGGCGTGCTTGGTCGGGTACGCGGAGAGCACCAGGGCGAGCCGCCGCTCGGCGGCCGGGATGTACCGCAGCCGGGCGTGCCGTACCGCGATGCCGGCGACCCGGGCGGCCCGCTCGGGGTCGGCCGCGTAGACGGTCAGGCCGTCCTCGTCCAGCTCCTTGAAGGAGAACGGGACGGTGATCAGGCGGCCGTCGAACTCGGGGACGGCGACCTGGGTGGCGGTGTCCAGCGGGGAGAGGCCGTCGTCGCTGGCCTCCCAGGCGGCGCGCGACCAGGTCAGGCAGAGCGCCTGGAGGATCGGGCGGTCGAGGGCGGCCAGCGCGCCCGCGTCCCAGGCCTCCTCGTCGCCGCCGGCGGAGGCGTCGGCGGGGCGGGTGCCGCCGGCCGCGAGGACGGTGGTGATGATCGCGTCGGCCTGCGCCAGCTCGGCCAGCAGCTCGGGCTCGGCGCCGCGCAGCGAGGAGCAGTACAGCGGGCGCGGGCGGGCGCCCTTGTCCTCGATCGCCCGGCAGAGCGTCTCGACGAAGGCGGTGTTGCCGCTCATGTGGTGGGCGCGGTAGTAGAGCACCGCGATCACCGGGCCGTCGGCGTTCTCCGCCGTCGCGGTGCGCTCCAGCGGGCCCCACTCGGGCGCGGAGGCGGGGGCGGCGAAGCCGTGGCCGGTCAGCAGCACGGTGTCGGAGAGGAAGGCGCCGAGCTCGGCGAGGTTCGCCGGGCCGCCGTGCGCGAGGTAGGCGTGCGCCTCGGCGGCGATGCCGGCGGGAACGGTGGACAGCTCCATCAGCTGGGCGTCGGGGGCCTGCTCGCCGGTCAGCACGATCACCGGGCGGGGGCCGGCCAGCAGCGCGTCCAGGCCCTCCTGCCAGGCCCGGCGCCCGCCGAGCAGCCGGACGACCACCAGGTCGGTGCCCTCCACCAGCGCCGGGAGGTCCTCGGCGGTGAGGCGGGCCGGGTTGCCGAGGCGGTACCCGACCGGGCCCTCGCTCGCCCGGGCACTCAGCAGGTCGGTGTCGGAGGTCGACAGAAGCAGGATCATGCGAAGGCCCTCCCGGCCTCGATGGCGGGCAGGGGCATGAGCGTGGGCGTCAGCGCGGGCGTGCGCCCGGACGACGGCACGGGCGGGGGCACGGCGTCCGGCGCGGGCGTGAGCCCGGGCGCAGGCATGCGGCAGCGCATAGGTCGAGCCTTCCTCGGGGTCCGCGCCCCGTGGGGGACCCCCGGCCGGAGCGCGGGGGAATCGGGACGGCAGGAGTTCCTGGCTCCCACGGCCGATGAACCGTGGTCACAGTGGCGGGACCGCACCGGGTTTGCACCGGTTTCCTCCCCTTTGCGCCGTCTCTGGCGTGAGCGGACCCCGAAGGATCCGCCCGCGAGCATAGTAGGCGCTGAGGGTGATCCACGGGACAGAGTCCCCGGCCGGATCCTGGGTATGCTCGCCGCCATGTCACCCACACCCGACCCCGTCGCCCCGGGCCCCGGCGTGCCCGACCGGGCACGCGAGGACGCGTGCCCGGGGGCCCTTCGTCTACATACGGCCGACGACGGCGCGCTCGCCCGAGTCAGGCTGCCCGGCGGCCTGCTGACGAGCCGTCAGGTGCTCGCGCTGGCCGCCGCCGCCGAGGAGCTCGGGGACGGGCACCTGGAGACCACCTCGCGGGGGAACGTCCAACTGCGGGGCCTGCCCGAGGGCTGCGGGGCCGAGCTCGGCGGCCGGCTGCGCGCCGCCGGCCTGCTGCCCTCCGACCGGCACGAGCGGATACGCAACATCGTGGCCTCACCGCTCGCCGGGATCGACGGCAACGGGCATGCGGACGTGACCACTTGGGCCCGCGAGCTGGACGCCGCACTGTGCGCCGCCGAGTGGTCCACCGCCCTCTCCGGCCGGTTCCTGTTCGCCCTCGACGACGGCCGGGGCGACGTCGCCGGCCTCGACGCCGATGTGACATTGATCGCAACCCCCGCCGACCGGGCACTCCTGCGCCTCGGGCGTGCCACCACCGCCCTGCGCGTACCGGCGGTGCGCGCCGTCGCCGAGGCACTGCGCGCGGCTCAGGACTTCCTCACCCTGCTGCGGGAGACCGGCGCCCAGGCCTGGCGGATCCGCGAGGCCGACCCGGACGGCGCCCGGCTCACCCCGCCCGGCTCGCCCGCCGTCGCCCTGCCCGTCCTGTCCGGCGCGCTGCCGCAGGCGGGCCCGGTGGCCGGCCCGGACGGCCGCCACGGGCTCTCGGCGGGCCTGCCCTTCGGCCGCGCCGGCGTCGCGCAGTGGCGGCTGCTGGCGGAGGCCGCCGCCGACGGCGCAGGCGAACTGCGGGTGACCCCCTGGCGCGGTGCCGTCGTCCCGGGCCTCACCCCGGAGCTGGCGCGGACGTGGACCGGCCGGCTGACGGCCGCCGGCCTCGGCCTCGACCCGCACTCCCCGTGGGAACTCGCCATGGCCTGCACCGGGACCCCCGGCTGCGCCAAGTCCCTGGCGGACGTCCGCGGCGACGCGGCCCGCGCGCTGGCCGGCGCCGACCCGGCCGCCGGGCGGCTGCTGCCCGTGCACTGGTCGGGCTGCGAGCGGCGGTGCGGGCACCCGGCCGGCACGTGGGTGGACGCCCTCGCCACACCGGACGGGTACCGGGTGGCCGTCCGCCGCCCCGACGCCGCACCCACCTACCAAGCAACGACAACGCAACAGATGGCCGACGCAGTGGCCCGGGCCCGGAGGACCAAGTGATCGAGTACGAGAAGGACGGGGCGGCGATCTACCGCGAGTCCTTTGCCACCATCCGGGCCGAGGCCGACCTGGCGGGCCTGCCCGCCGACGTCTCGCAGGTCGCGGTGCGCATGATCCACGCCTGCGGCATGACCGACCTGGTCGAGGACCTGCTCTGGTCGCCCGGCGTGGTGGCCGACGCCCGCCGGGCGCTGCGCGCCGGCGCACCGATCCTCTGCGACGTGTCGATGGTCGCCAGCGGGGTGACCCGCAAGCGGCTGCCGGCCGACAACGAGGTGATCTGCACCCTCTCCGACCCGTCGGTGCCCGAGCTGGCGAGGAAGATGGGCAACACCCGCAGCGCCGCCGCCATGGAGCTGTGGCTGCCGCGGCTGGACGGCGCGGTGGTCGCCGTCGGCAACGCGCCGACCTCGCTCTTCCGGCTGCTGGAGCTGATCGAGGCGGGGGCGCCCCGCCCGGCCGCCGTGATCGGCGTGCCGGTCGGCTTCATCGGCGCCGCCGAGTCCAAGCAGGCCCTGGCCGAGCACCCCTCCCGGCTGGAGCACCTGGTGGTCCGCGGCCGGCGCGGCGGCAGTGCGATGGCCGCCGCCGCCGTCAACGCGATTGCGAGTGAGGAAGAATGACGGACGATCAGTCGACCACGGGTGGTCCCGGCCGGCTCTACGGCGTCGGGCTGGGGCCCGGCGACCCCTCGCTGGTCACCGTCCGCGCCGCCGAACTCATCGGCAAGGCCGACGTGGTGGCGTACCACAGCGCCCGGCACGGCCGCTCGATCGCCCGCTCCATCGCCGAGCAGTACCTGACGGAAGGTCAGATCGAGGAGAAGCTGGTCTACCCGCTGACCGTGGAGACCACCGACCACCCCGGCGGCTACCGCGGCGCGATCGACGAGTTCTACGAGGAGGCCGCCGCCCGGCTGGCCGCCCACCTGGACGCCGGCCGCGACGTGGTGGTGCTCGCCGAGGGCGACCCGCTCTTCTACGGCTCCTACCAGCACATGCACAAGCGCCTGGCGCACCGCTACCCGACCGAGGTGGTGCCCGGCGTGACCTCGGTCAGTGCCGCCGCCGCCCGGCTCGGACGCCCGCTGGTGGAGGCCGAGGAGGTGCTGACCATCCTGCCCGGCACCCTGCCGGAGGAGGAGCTGGCGGCCCGGCTGGCGTCCACCGACTCGGCCGTGATCATGAAGCTCGGCCGGACCTTCCCCACCGTGCGCCGCGCGCTGGAACGGGCCGGCCGGCTGGACGACGCCCAGTACGTCGAGCGCGCCACCATGGCCGCCGAGCGGACGGCCCCGCTCGCCGAGGTCGACCCGGACACCGTCCCGTACTTCTCGGTGGCCGTGCTGCCGAGCCGGATCGACCGGCCCGTCCCCGCGCCCGTGCCCGGCGAGGGGGAGGTGGTGGTGGTCGGCACCGGCCCCGCCGGGCCGCTCTGGCTCACCCCGGAGGCCCGCGGCGCCCTCGCCGCCGCCACCGACCTGGTCGGCTACACCACCTACCTGGACCGCGTGCCGGTCCGGGCCGGCCAGCAGCGGCACGGCTCCGACAACAAGGTGGAGGCCGAGCGGGCCGAGTTCGCCCTCGACCTGGCCCGGCGCGGCCACAAGGTGGCCGTGGTCTCCTCCGGCGACCCCGGCGTCTTCGCGATGGCCACCGCCGTCCTGGAGGCCGCCGGCGCCGACCCGTACCGCTCGGTGCCCGTCCGGGTGCTGCCCGGCATGACCGCCGCGCACGCCGCCGCCTCCCGGGTCGGCGCGCCGCTCGGGCACGACTACGCGGTGGTCTCGCTCTCCGACCGGCTCAAGCCCTGGGCGGCCATCGCCCGCCGGCTGCGGGCCGCCGCCGAGGCGGACCTGGTGCTGGCGCTCTACAACCCCGGCTCGAAGAGCCGCACCACGCAGGTCGGCCTGGCCCGCGACCTGCTGCTCGAACACCGCGACCCGCAGACCCCGGTGGTCATGGCCCGGGACGTGGGCGGCCCCACCGAGCGGGTGCGCGTCGTCCGGCTGGCCGACCTGGACCCGGCCGAGGTCGACATGCGGACCCTGCTGCTGATCGGCTCCTCGCAGACCCGGATCGTCGAACGCGACAACGGCACCGAGGTCGTCTGGACCCCGCGCCGCTACCCGGAGGACTGACCGCGACGGCGCGCACCGGCCCCCCGCGTCGCCCCCGGGGGCCGGGGCGCGCCGCGTGCAGGCGAGCGATCAGAGCGTGCAGCCGCCGGTGGTACCGCCGGCGGGCGGCTGGGGCACCGTCCGGTCGGAGGGCGGGGCCGTACCGCGCTCCGTCCACGCCACCAGATCAGCAGCCCCCCTGCCCGGCCGCCCGGCGCCCGCCCGACGGGCCTCTCGACGCGCCGGGCGGGGCCCATGTCACCGCGGGTGCGGGCCGGCCGTCACCGCGGGTCCGGACCGTCGACCGCGGGCAGGCCCAGGTGGCCGCGCAGGGTCTGCGCCGTGTACGCGGTGCGGAACAGCCCGCGCCGCCGGAGCTCGGGGATCAGGCCGTCCACCACCGCGTCCAGGTCCTCGGCGAGTACGGCGGGCCGCAGGCGGAACCCGTCGGCGCCGCCGTCCCGGAACCACTCCTCCAGGTGGTCCGCCAGGCCGACCGGGGTGCCGGCGAAGACGGCGGCGTCGCTGCTGAACGGCTCGCCGTCGAGGGCGTCGAGGTCGGCCAGCCGCTCCCGGGCGGCCGCCTCGGTGTCGGCCAGCACCACGTTGAGGTCGGCGAACAGCCGGTAGGGCTGCTCGGAGCGGCCGAACTCCTTGCGCAGTCGCTCCACTTCACCGCGAATGGCCAGCAGCCCGGCGGTGTCGAACGGGGTGATGAAGGCCACCTCGGCGTGCCGGGCCAGCAGCCGGTAGGGCACCGTGTCGTGGCCGAGGATCGCGGTCACCGGCCGGCCCTGCGGAGGGCGGGGGACGGCGGCGCTGCCGCTGGCCGGGACCCGTGTTCCGGTGAAGTCCACCGGCCGGATCAACTCCTGGTCGACGAAGCGCCCGTCGGCCCGGTCGGCCAGCAGCGCGCCGGGTGCCCAGCTGTCCCAGAAGGCCAGCACCGCGCGGGTGAACTCCTCGGCCTCCGCGAAGCGTTCGACGAGCAGCGGCCCGCCGTCGGGGGCCAGCGCCAGCCGCTGCTGCTCCGGCGTGGTGTCGACCCGGGGCCGCCAGCCCGCCCGGCCGCCGCTCAGGTGGTCCAGGGTCGCTATCCGGTCGGCCAGTTCACCCACCGGACGGCTGGTCAGGCCGGTCGGCACCAGCCCGATCCGGTCGGTCGCCGCGGCCACCACCGCCAGGACCAGCGCGGCGTCCAGCCGCCCGCGCGCCCGGCCGTCGCGGTCGGCGTGGATCGGGCGCGAGTCGTCCAGGGTGACGAAGTCGAGCAGCCCCTCTTCGGCCCGCCGGGCGGCGTCGAGGTGCAGGTCGGCGGAGCCGAAGGCCGACTCCGGGGCGCGCGCGGTGCGCCGCCAGGCGGCCGGATGGGCGCCGAACCCGTCCAGGGACACGGCGAGATGCAGTTGGCGTCCGACGGTCATGGTCACTCCCGGGTGCTTCGCGGTGACGGACCGTCCGTCCCCGCCCCCAGCCTGGCGGCGCCGTGCGAACGCCGTGCTGCGGCGGTGTGAAGCGTCCGGCCGGGCGGCCGCCGCAGGACCACCGGCGGGCCGTGATCGTCGGCGACCCGCCGGGCCGGGGCCGGTCGGTCGCCGGGTGCCCCCGCCGGCGCCGGTGGGGGCACCGACCGGGACCCAGCTGGGACGATGCGGGCCGGACAGGGGACGATGGAGACGCGCGGCCGCTCCGGCCGGGCGCGGACGGCGGGCAGCCGAAGGGACGGGTGGCGGCGATGGGTGCGTGCACGGGCGGCGGGCCGGGCGGGCCGGACCGCGTGAGCGGGCGGCCGCGGGCGGCCGGTGCCGGCCGCGGGACCGCAGGCCCGGCGGGAGGCGTCCGTGGCTGAGATCGGCGGGCGCGCCGCGCAGCTGAGGAGCAGCGGCCTGCGGCACGGCTGGACCACCGGCGCCTGCGCCACGGCGGCGACCAAGGCCGCCTACACGGCCCTGCTCACCGGCGGCTTCCCGGATCCGGTGACGATCACGCTGCCGAAGGGGCAGCAGCCGGCCTTCGCCCTGGCCGTCGAGGAGTTGGCCGACGACCGGGCGATGGCGGGCGTGGTGAAGGACGCCGGGGACGACCCCGACGTCACCCACGGTGCGCTGATCCGCTCGACCGTCCGGCGCGGTGAGCCCGGCAGCGGTGTGGTGTTCCGGGCCGGCCCCGGGGTGGGGACGGTCACCAAGGCCGGGCTGCCGCTGGCGGTGGGGGAGCCAGCGGTGAACCCGGTGCCCCGGCAGATGATGCGGGACGCCGTCGCGGAGGTGGCGGCGGTCCACGGCGACGGCGGCGACGTGGTCGTGGAGTTGTCGGTCGACCACGGCGAGGAGATCGCCCGCTCCACCTGGAACCCCCGGCTGGGCATCCTGGGCGGGTTGTCGATCCTGGGCACCACCGGCATCGTCGTCCCGTACTCCTGCTCGGCGTGGATCGACAGCATCCGGCGCGGGGTGGACGTGGCCCGCGCGGCCGGGCGCACGCACGTCGCCGGCTGCACCGGCTCGACCTCGGAGAAGGTCGCCGTCGCCGTGCACGGGCTGCCCGAGGACGCGCTGCTGGACATGGGCGACTTCGCGGGCGCGGTGCTGAAGTACCTCAAGCGCCACCCGGTGGCGCGGCTCACCATCGCGGGCGGGTTCGCCAAGCTCTCCAAGCTCGCCGCCGGGCACCTGGACCTGCACTCGGCCCGCTCCCAGGTGGACAAGGGCTACCTGGCCGGCCTCGCCCGCAGCGGCGGCGCCGGGCCGGAGCTGGTGCGGGCCGTCGCGGAGGCGAACACCGCGCTGGAGGCGATCCAGCTCTGCCGGGCGGCGGGCGTCCCGCTCGGCGACCTGGTCGCCCGGGCGGCCCGGGCCACCGCGCTGGACGTCCTGGTCGGCTCGCCGGTGGCGGTGGACGTGATCTGCATCGACCGGGCGGGCGTCATCGTCGGACGGGCGGAGCCGCTGGGGCCGGCTGCGCGACCGTAGGCGTCGGCGGCGTCACCGCCCGGGGCGGGTACGTCACCGCTCCGGGCGCCGCCGCTCCGCCGCGCAGCGCCGTTCGGCCTCGGGCGGGCTCCCGCCGGCCCGCCGCGGGAGCGGTGCCGCGCCGCAACGGCGGTGCGGTGCGGGCCCGGTGGGCGGCGTCGGCGGTGTGCCGGCCGCCGGCCCGTAGGCTGCCGGGCTCGCTCGGGGGCGCCACCGGCCAGGGCCGGGGCAGTGCGTCCCGGGCCCGGACCAGGCAGGCGCGGGTGCGTGCCACGCGCCGGCTGAACCCGCTCGGCCCGGGGTCGGCGCGCGGGGGCGAGGCCGGGCGCCGACCGGTGAGGCGGGCCGGGAGCGTACCGCCGGTCGGCACCGCGAGGTGCGCCCAGGCGGCCTTGTGGTGCTGGAACTCCAGGAACCCCCAGCGCAGGGCGAGCGCGTCGACGATGTGCAGGCCCCGGCCCGACTCCTGTTCGTCGCCGACCGACGGCGGCCCGTCGGGGTGTGCCCGGGAGCGGTCGTGGACCTCGACGACCAGGATCCCGGGCCGGTGGAGCCGCAGGTGGATGTGGACCTCGGGCCCCTCGCCGTGCCGGATCGCGTTCGTCACCAGCTCGGTGACGACGAGTTCGAGATCGGAGCTGTCCTCCAGCGGGATGCCGAGGGAGCGGACCTCTGCCACGGCCCGGATCCGGACGCCGGCGACTTCGCTCGGGGCGGAGGGGATCGCCCAGGTGGCTCGGGAGAGGAAGGAGATGTCTGCTGAATCGGACATGGCGATCCTTCGTACGGCAAGCGCGCGGCTGGTGCTCCGCTGGTCCGACGTGTGCCGGGCGGGCCGGTGGCCTCGGGTCAGGCCTCGGGGATACTTCCAGTGAAGCCATGATCTCTAGAGAAGTCAATAAGCTCTCTAGAGAAATGGCGCGCCGGCGGTCGGTGAGCGCTCCCCTGCCGCGCCGGACGGGCCACGGGATGTGTGCGGCACCGATAGCAGGCGCGGCGGTGCCGTCCTAGGATGTCTAGAGAGGAAGCGAGGAATCGAACCCATGGCCAACTCGGACAACCGCCGGCAGCCGAAGTACCAGCAGATCGCCGATGCCCTCAAGGAGGCCATCCGGAGCGGTGAGTACGCGCCGGGCGACCGCCTCCCCGGCGAGAACGACCTCATGGCCAGCTACGGCGTGGCGAGGATGACGGCCCGTCAGGCCCTGGGTGTGCTGCAGAGCGAGGGGATCGCCGAGGCCCGCAAGGGCGTGGGCGTGTTCGTGCGGGTCTTCCAGCCGCTGCGGCGCCAGGGCATCCAGCGGCTCTCCGCGGGGCAGTGGGGCGCGGGCCGCTCGATCTGGTCCGCGGACATAGCCGAGCGCGTCCTGGTGGTGGACCAGGTGAAGGTGGCGGAGGCGGTGGCGCCGGCGCGGGTGGCCGAGGTGCTCGGCGTCGACCCGGCCCGCCCGGTCTGCGTCCGCAGCCGGCGGTTCGTGCTCGACGGCAAGCCGGTGCTGCTGTCCGAGTCCTACCTCCCGGCCGACCTGGTGGCCAGCTCGGCGATAACCCGGCAGGACACCGGACCGGGCGGCACCTACGCCCGGCTCGCCGAACTCGGCCACAAGCCGGTGCACTTCCGCGAGGAGATCCGCTCCCGGATGCCCTCGCAGGACGAGGCCGAGCGGCTGCGGCTCTCGGCCGGCACCCCGGTGATGCTGATCTGCCGCACGGCCTTCGCCGAGGACGGCCGGGCCGTCGAGGTGAACGAGATGACCCTCGACTCGGCCTCGTACGTCCTGGAGTACGACTTCGACGCCTGAGCGGCCGCGCGCCCGCCCCTTGCCGGCCGCTCGCCGCTCGCCGCGCGCGCCCGTTCCTAGTCGCCGCTCACCGCCCGCCCGCCCGTCGGCCGCCGTGACGCCCGTACGTCCCGACAAAGGCCCCGCGGGCCGTCGCGGGGACGGTCCGCGGGGCCTCGGAGGTCCCACCGGGCGGCCGGTCCCGCGGGCCGGGGCCCACGGGACCGACCGGGATCGGCGCGGGCTCAGCCCAGGGTCGCGACGGCCTCGTTGAAGGTCGCCGACGGACGCATGACCGCCGCCGCCTTGGCGGGGTCGGGCTGGTAGTAGCCGCCGATGTCGGCGGGCGAGCCCTGGACCGCGATCAGCTCGGCGACGATGGTCTGCTCCTGCTCGGTGAGCGTCTTGGCGAGCGCCGCGAACGCCTCCGCGAGCTGGGCGTCGTCGCTCTGCTTGGCCAGCTCCTGGGCCCAGTAGAGCGCCAGGTAGAAGTGGCTGCCGCGGTTGTCGATGCCACCGAGGCGGCGGCTCGGCGACTTGTCCTCCTCCAGGAAGCTGCCGGTCGCCCGGTCGAGCGTGTCGGCGAGGACCTGGGCGCGCGCGTTGCCCGTGGTCTGCGCGAGGTGCTCGAAGCTGACGGCCAGCGCGAGGAACTCGCCGAGGCTGTCCCAGCGGAGGTAGTTCTCCTTGAGCAGCTGCTGGACGTGCTTCGGGGCGGAGCCGCCGGCGCCGGTCTCGAACAGGCCGCCGCCGTTGATCAGCGGGACGACCGAGAGCATCTTGGCGCTGGTGCCCAGCTCCAGGATCGGGAACAGGTCGGTGAGGTAGTCACGCAGCACGTTGCCGGTCACCGAGATGGTGTCCTCGCCGCGGCGGATGCGCTCCAGCGAGAAGGCGGTGGCCTTCGCGGGCGACAGGATCTCGATCTGCAGCCCGTCGGTGTCGTGCTCCGGCAGGTACGCCTTGACCTTGGCGATCAGGTTGGCGTCGTGCGCGCGGCTCTCGTCCAGCCAGAAGACCGTCGGGTTGCCGGTGGCGCGGGCGCGGTTGACGGCGAGCTTGACCCAGTCGCGGATCGGCACGTCCTTGGTCTGGCACATGCGGAACACGTCGCCGGCCTCGACCGGCTGCTCCAGCACGACCGCACCGGCGGCGTCGAGGACCCGAACGGTGCCGGCGGCGGCGATCTCGAAGGTCTTGTCGTGGCTGCCGTACTCCTCGGCCGCCTGCGCCATCAGGCCGACGTTGGGCACCGAGCCCATGGTGGCCGGGTCGAAGGCGCCGTTCGCGCGGCAGTCGTCGATGACGACCTGGTAGATGCCGGCGTAGCTGCTGTCGGGGATGACGGCGAGGGTGTCGGCCTCCTTGCCGTCCGGGCCCCACATGTGGCCGGAGGTGCGGATCATGGCCGGCATCGACGCGTCGACGATGACGTCGCTCGGGACGTGCAGGTTGGTGATGCCGCGGTCGGAGTCGACCATCGCGAGCGCCGGGCCCTCGGCGAGCTCGGCGTCGAAGGAGGCCTTGATCGCGGCGCCCTCGGCCAGCGAGTCCAGGCCCTTCAGGATGCCGCCGAGGCCGTCGTTCGGGCTCAGGCCGGCCGCGGCGAGCACCTCGCCGTACTGGGCGAAGGTCTTCGGGAAGAAGGCCCGCACCACGTGGCCGAAGATGATCGGGTCGGAGACCTTCATCATGGTGGCCTTGAGGTGCACCGAGAACAGCACGTCCTCGGCCTTGGCCCGGGCGACCTGGGCGGCGAAGAACTCGCGCAGGGCGGCGACGTGCATGACGGAGGCGTCCACGACCTCACCGGCGAGCACGGGTACCGACTCGCGCAGCACGGTGGTGGCGCCGTCGGCGGCGGCCAGCTCGATGCGCAGCGTGCCGGCCTCGGCGATCACGGCGGACTTCTCGGTGGAGCGGAAGTCGTCGGCGCTCATGTGGGCGACGTTCGTCTTCGACTCGGGCGTCCAGGCACCCATGCGGTGCGGGTGCGCCTTGGCGTAGTTCTTCACCGAGGCGGGCGCGCGGCGGTCCGAGTTGCCCTCGCGCAGCACCGGGTTGACGGCGCTGCCCTTGACCTTGTCGTACCGGGCGCGGGCGTCGCGGTCCGCGTCGGTCTTCGGGTCGTCCGGGTAGTCCGGCAACGCGTAGCCCTGCGCCTGCAGCTCCGCGATCGCGGCCTTGAGCTGCGGGACGGAGGCCGAGATGTTCGGCAGCTTGATGATGTTGGCCGCAGGCGTCTTCGCGAGCTCGCCGAGCTCGGCGAGCGCGTTGTCGATGCGCTGGCCCTCCTCCAGGAGCTCCGGGAAGCTGGCGATGATGCGCCCGGCCAGGGAGATGTCGCGCGTCTCCACGCTGACGCCCGCCGTCGAGGCGTAGGCCTGGACCACCGGCAGGAACGAATACGTTGCCAGGGCCGGGGCCTCGTCGGTGTGCGTATAGATGATGGTCGAGTCAGTCACCGTTACTCCGCTTCACGTCTACAACGTCTTGATATCAAGATATCTCGTTGGTGCCCCTCTCCGACACCCAACCCCCGAGTCGAGCCGCGTCGGACCGGTCGCCGGGGCGATCGGTGCCGGCCGGGGCGACTCCCACCACCAGGGTGACCCGGTACGGGCCGGTCCGCCGCTCCGGCGCGCACGGTGCCGGTCGGCCGGGAGCCGGCCCGGTGTTCACCGGCCGGGCGCGCCGGCCCTCAGCCGCCGGCCGTGGCCAGCCAGGCGACCGCGGCGGCCACGTCCTCGGCCACCGGTACGCCGCCCGGCGGCTCGGGGCGGCGGACGATCACGACCGGGACGCCGAGCTCGCGGGCGGCGGTCAGCTTGGCCGCCGTGGCGGCGCCACCGCTGTCCTTGGTGACCAGGACGTCGATCCGGTGCTCGCGCAGCACCGCGCGTTCCTCGTCCAGGGTGAACGGGCCCCGGGCCAGCAGGACGTCGGTGTGCGCGGGCATCGGCGGCGCGGGCGGGTCGACCGAGCGGGCCAGGAAGTGCAGCGCGTCCAGGCCGGCGAAGGCGGCCATGCCCTGGCGGCCCGTGGTGAGGAAGATCCGGCGGCCGAGCCCCGGCAGCAGGGCCGCGGCCTCGGCCAGGGAGGCCACCTCGTACCAGCGGTCGCCGGCGGCCGGGGTCCAGCCGGGGCGCCGCAGGGCGAGCAGCGGCACACCGGTGGCGGCGGCCGCCTCGGCGGCGTTGCGGGACATCACCTCGGCGAACGGGTGGGTGGCGTCCACCAGCGCGTCCACCCGCTCGGCGCGCAGCCAGTCGGCCAACCCGGCCGCGCCGCCGAAACCGCCGATCCGTACCCGCCCGGCCGGCAGCCGGGGCTCGGCCACCCGCCCCGCGAGCGAGCTGGTCACCAGCCGGGCCGGGTCGGCGCCCGGGCCGGTGACCAGCGCGGCGGCCAGCCGGCGGGCCTCGGTGGTGCCACCGAGGATCAGCACGTGGCCCGCCCGGCCGGCCCCGGGCCGGGCGCCCTCGGGCGGCGGTCCGGCGGTGTCGGCGGCGGGCATCAGGCGTCGCAGGGCTCGTGCGGGCGCTCGCGCCCGGCCGAGTACAGGTGGCTGTCGCGGAACTGCTCGGCGCCCAGCGTGCGGCCGACCAGGATGACCGCGGTGCGCACCACTCCGGCGGCCTTCACCTGGCCGGCGATGTCGGCGAGGGTGCCGCGCAGCACGAGTTCGTCGGGCCGGCTGGCCATCGCGACCACGGCGGCCGGGCAGTCGGCGCCGTAGTGCGGCAGCAGCTCCTCGACCACCTCGTCCACGTACCCGGTGGCCAGGTGCAGCACCAGCAGGGCGCGGCTGCGGCCCAGCGTCGCCAGGTCCTCGCCCTCGGGCATCGGGGTGGCACGCCTGGCGATCCGGGTGAGGACGACGGTCTGGCCGACGGTCGGCACGGTGAGCTCGCGCTTGAGGGCCGCCGCCGCGGCGGCGAAGGCCGGTACGCCGGGGACGACCTCGTACGGGATGCCGACCGCGTCCAGGCGTCGCATCTGCTCGGCGACGGCGCTGAACACGGAGGGGTCGCCGGAGTGCAGGCGGGCGACGTCCTGGCCGGCCTCGTGGGCGGCGGTGATCTCGGCGATGATCTGGTCGAGGTCGAGCTGCGCGGTGTCGACCAGCCGGGCGCCCGGCGGGCACTCGGCGAGCAGCTCGCGCGGGACCAGGCTGCCGGCGTACAGGCAGACCCCGCAGCGTGCGAGGGTCCGCGCCCCGCGCACGGTGATCAGATCGGCGGCGCCGGGGCCGGCCCCGATGAAGTGGACGGTCATGTGGGGGCTCCTAAGCGGCGGGCGGCTGCGCCGGGGCGGACGGGAGGCTTCCCGTCGGCCCGGGCGCGGGCGTCGGCGGGTGGGTGGTGGCAGCCCGCTCCGGCGGGCCGGCCGGCGGGTGCGGCGGCTTGACGGCGGACCACTGGGTGACGGGCATCGCCTGGCGCCACCCGGTGAACCCGCCCACGGGGACGGCGTGCGCGACGGCGAGCCGCAGCAGGTCCCCGCCCCAGCGCCGGTACCACTCGGTGAGCAGTGCCTCGGACTCCAGCGTGACGGTGTTGGCGACCAGCCGGCCGCCCGGCGCCAGCGCGGCCCAGCAGGCCTCCAGCAGGCCGGGGGCGGTGAGTCCGCCGCCGACGAACACGGCGTCGGGGGTGGGCAGCCCGGCGAGCGCGGCCGGCGCCGGACCGGTGACCACGCGCAGGCCGGGCACCCCGAGGGCGGCGGCGTTGCGGGTGATCCGCCCGGCCCTGACCGGATCGCGTTCGATGCTGACGGCGCGGCAGTCGCGGTGCGCGCGCAGCCACTCGACGGCGATCGAGCCGGAGCCGCCGCCGACGTCCCAGAGCAGCTCGCCGGGGGCGGGGGCGAGGGTGGCGAGGGTCGCCGCGCGGACGTGCCGCTTGGTCAGCTGCCCGTCGCTCTCGTACGCGTCGTCCGGCAGGCCGGGCACCAGCGAGGTGCGGACGCCGGCGCCCGAGCACTCCACCGCGATCAGGTTCAGCGGGTCGCCGGCCGGGTGCGTCCACTGCTCGGCGGTGCCGTCCAGCTGCCGCTCCCCGGGGCCGCCGAGCTGCTCCAGCACCCGCAGCCGGCTGGCGCCGAAGCCGCGCGAGGTCAGCAGGGCGGCGACGGCGGCCGGGGTGTGCGCGTCGGCGCTGAGGACGAGCAGCCGGCGGCCGTGGTGCAGGGCCGGGGTGAGGCCGTCCAGCGGGCGGCCGACCAGGCTGACGGTCTCGGTGGTGTCCAGCGGCCAGCCCAGCCGGGCACAGGCGTGGCTGACCGAGGAGGGGTGCGGCAGGACGCGCAGCCGTTCGGCGCCGACCGTCTCGGCCAGGGTGCGGCCGATGCCGAAGAACATCGGGTCGCCGCTGGCGAGCACGGCGACCCGGCGGTCCTCGTGCGCGGCGAGCAGGCCGGCCACGGCCGGGCGCAGCGGGGACGGCCAGCCGACGCGCTCGGCGGCCAGTTCGGCGGGCAGCAGCGCCAGCTGCCGGGGGCCGCCGATCACCACCTCGGCCTCGCGCAGCGCCTGCCGGGAGGGGTCGGCCAGTCCCGGCCAGCCGTCGGCGCCGATCCCGACGACGGTGATCGGGCGGCCTGCCGGCGCCGGGGCAGGATCGGTGGCCAACGGGTACTCCTCGCAGGTCCGGAAGGGGGCAGCGGCAGCCTACCTGGCGGTACCCGGCCCGCTCGCGGGGCCCGGCGGCCCGGCCCCGGCGGGAACGCCCAGGTGGGGAGCGTGGAGGCGCGGTGGGCGGGGCCCGGCCGGGCCCGCGGCGAGATGCAGGTCACCTACGGCGGGGTTAGGTTCGCGAGGGGGTGCCCCAGCGCGCAACGGAGGACACGATGTCCGACTCAGCGGTTCCGCACACGACGAACAACGCCGGTGTCCCGGTGCCGAGCGACGAGAACTCGCTGACGGTGGGGCGGGACGGCCCGATCCTGCTGCACGACCACTACCTGATCGAGAAGATGGCCCAGTTCAACCGGGAGCGGGTGCCCGAGCGGGTGGTGCACGCCAAGGGCTCCGGGGCGTACGGCTCCTTCGAGGTGACGGACGACGTCAGCCGGTACACCAGGGCGAAGCTCTTCCAGCCGGGCCGGCGCACCGAGATGCTGGCCCGCTTCTCGACCGTCGCCGGCGAGCAGGGCAGCCCGGACACCTGGCGCGACCCGCGCGGGTTCGCGCTGAAGTTCTACACCGAGGACGGCAACTACGACCTGGTGGGCAACAACACGCCGGTCTTCTTCGTCCGCGACACGATCAAGTTCCAGGACTTCATCCGCTCGCAGAAGCGCCGCCCGGACAACGGCCTGCGCGACCACGACATGCAGTGGGACTTCTGGACGCTGTCGCCCGAGTCGGCGCACCAGGTCACCTGGCTGATGGGCGACCGCGGGATCCCGAAGTCGTACCGGCACATGAACGGGTACGGCTCGCACACCTACATGTGGATCAACGCGGACGGCGAGCGGTTCTGGGTCAAGTACCACTTCAAGACCGACCAGGGCGTCGACTTCCTCACCCAGGAGGAGGCCGACCGGCTGGCCGGCAGCGACCCCGACCTGCACCGCCAGGACCTCTTCGAGGCGATCGAGCGCGGTGACCACCCGTCCTGGACGCTGTACGTGCAGGTGATGCCGTTCGAGGCCGCCGCCGACTACCGGTTCAACCCCTTCGACCTGACCAAGGTGTGGCCGCACGGCGACCACCCGCTGATCAGGGTCGGCCGGATGACCCTCAACCGCAATCCCGACGACTACTTCGTCCACATCGAGCAGTCCGCGTTCGAACCGTCCAACCTGGTGCCCGGCATCAGCGTCTCGCCGGACAAGATGCTGCTCGGCCGGATCTTCTCCTACCCCGACACCCACCGCTACCGGATCGGCCCCAACTACGCCCAGCTGCCGCCGAACCGGCCGCACGTGCCGGTCCACTCGTACGCCAAGGACGGGCCGATGCGCTTCGACCCGAGCCGGGCGGCGGCGCCGTACGCCCCGAACTCCTACGGCGGCCCGGCCGCGGCGGCGGACCGCTTCGACGACCCGTCGGCGGGCTGGCGGACCGAGGGCGAGATGGTCCGGGAGGCCTACGGCCTGCACGCCGAGGACGACGACTGGGGTCAGGCCGGCACCATGGTCCGCGAGGTGCTGGACGACGCCGCGCGCGACCGGCTGGTCTCCAACATCACCGGGCACCTGCTCGCCGGCGTGAGCGCGCCGGTGCTGGAGCGGGCCGTGCGGTACTGGCGCAACGTCGACGAGGACCTCGGCGACCGGGTCGCGGCCGGAGTCCGCGGGGGCTGAGTGGCGGCCCGCCCGGGCCGGGTGACCGGCCCGGCGGGTGCTCCCGCCCGCCCGTCAGCCGCGCGTCCAGTCGCCCGACTCGACGGGCGCGGCGACCGCCCGCAGCCGGGCCGCGGTGCGCGGGCCGGCCAGGTAGACCCAGGCCTCGGTCTCGCCGTCCTCGGTCAGCACCGCCCGGCGCAGCCGGACGTACTCGCCGGAGCCGTCCGGCCGGCAGTCCTCCAGCCGGTCGAGGTCGGCCAGCACGGACGGGTAGCCGGCCGGGAACACCGTCACCAGCTCGCCGACCACCCGGCGGTCGGGGTCCGGGACGGCGTACGGGAAGCCCGGGCCCTCGTACAGGGCGGCGCCGGGCAGTACGGCGGGGCGGACGGCGGCGCAGCGTCCGTCCAGGTGCGCGGCGTGGTTGCGGCCGCCCGTTCGGAGTGTGCCGTACACGAAGAACGGAAGCTGGGCGGGGTCGGCGGGCACGGTTCGGGCCTCCTGGGGGCGGGCGTGGGGCGGTCGCAGGGAGGGGCCCACGGTAGCCCCGGCGGAGCCGGGCCGGATACCGGGTGGCGCCGGAGGCCGCTGGTGCGGTGTCATGGCGGGGTTCGTACAGCAGCGTCCCAGGGAGACACCCATGACAGCTCCGGCCCCGCAGAGTCCCTCGGACGCCTCGGGAGGGCCGGGATCCCCCGGCCCGCAGGACGCCGCCACCCTGCTGGACGCCCCCGGCCCACCGGGGGATCCGCACCCCGCGGGCGCGGTCCGGGCCGGGGCGGCAGCCACCGCGCCGACCGCCGACCGGGTCCGGATCAGCGGTGCGGTCTGGGGCGCGCTGGCCATCGTCTACGTGCTCTGGGGATCGACCTACCTGGCGATCCGGATCACCATCGAGACCATGCCGACCTTCCTCTCGGCCGGCTCGCGGGCCCTGGTCGCCGGACTGGTGCTGCTGGCCCTGGTGGCCTGGCGCCGGGGCCCGGCCGCCGTGCGGGTGAGCCGCCGGCAACTCGGCTCCGCCGCCCTGGTCGGCGTGCTGCTGCTCACCGGGGGCAACGGCCTGGTCGTCCTCGGCGAGCACTCCATCCCGTCCGGGCTCGCCGCCCTGCTGGTCGCGATCGTCCCGCTCTGGATGGTGCTGCTGCCCGTCGCCTTCGGCGGTGCGCGCCCGCGCCCGGCCGCCCTCGGCGGCGTGCTGCTCGGCCTCGCCGGCCTCGCCGTGCTCTCCTCGCCCGCGTTCGGCGGCGACATCGCGCCCGCCGGGGTGATCGCGGTGGTGGCCGCGACCCTGACCTGGGCGGCCGGCTCCTTCGCCGCGCGGCGGATCAGCATGCCGTCCGACGCCTTCGCCGCCAGCGCCTACCAGATGATCGCGGGCGGCGTCGCGAGCCTGCTGGTGGCCCTGGGCCGCGGCGAGCAGCACGGCTTCGACCCCGCGCAGGTGTCCGGCCGGTCCTGGCTGGCCCTGGCCTACCTGGTGGTGTTCGGCTCGCTGGTGGCCTTCACCGCGTACGCCTGGCTGCTGCAGTCCGCACCGCTCACGCTGGTCGCCACCTACGCGTACGTCAACCCGGTGGTCGCGGTGCTGCTCGGGTGGCTGGTGTTCGCCGAGCCGCTGACCGGGCCGATCCTCTGCGGCGGGGGGATCGTGGTGGCGGCGGTCTGTCTGGTGGTCAGTACCGAACGACGGCGCTGAGCCGGCCGGTGGGAGCGCGCGGGCGGTCGCCTGGGGCCGCCCGCGCGCGGGGCCGTCGCATCGTCGGCCCGTCGCGTCGTCAGCCCGGTTCGTCGTCGGCCTGTCGCGTCGTCAGCCCGGTTCGTCGTCAGCCCGGTGCACCCGGCAGCAGCGAGGCCCGGCGCCAGCGGTACTCCGAGCGGCGGTCGATGATCCCGAGCTCGGTGAAGAACAGCACCGCCTTGCGGGCCCAGTCGGCCTTCGAGCGCTGCCAGTGCGGGTTGGCGGCGGCCGCCCGTCGGGCCGTCGCCGGGTCGAGACCGGCCAGCGCGTAGACCCGCGGGTGGATCACCTCGGCGACCGACTGCTGGGCCAGCAGCGCCAGCCCCTGCCGGAACAGGGCCCGTCGCGGGGCGCTCATCGCGGCCCATCGGCGCTCCAACTCCGGTTTGGCGTAGCCGATGTGGCGCGCCTCCTCGATCACGTGGATCCGGGCCACCGCGCGGGCCAGCGGCTGCAGGCTGTCGTCCCTGATCATCTCGCGCTGCAGGGCGTCGGTGTACTCCTCCACGAAGATCGCCCCGGCGAAGGTCATGGTGGTGTCGTTGAGCAGGAAGTGCAGCCGGCCCAGCCGCTGGGCCCGGCGGGTCGGGCGGGCCGACGGGTACCCGGTCGTGGTCAGGTAGCGCGCGAACATGGTCGAGTGCCGGCACTCGTCGGCCACCTCGGTCAGGGCGTACTGGGCGTGCTTGGTGGTCAGGTCGCTCTCGTAGACGTGCCGGACCAGGCCCTCCATCAGGACCAGCTCGAACCAGATGCCCGCCGAGATGGTGCTGGCCAGCTCGTACCCGCTCAGCCGGGCCTGCTGACGGTGCGTCATGGAGTCCCAGAGCGGGGTGCCGTAGAGCGAGACGCGGTGCGGCGGGATGGCGAACCGGTCGGGGTCCTGCGGGGCGTCCCAGTCGATCTCGGTGAGGGGGTCGTGGGAGTGCCGGGCGGAGACGCGCAGCAGGCGCTCGGCGTTCAGCTCACGTTCGGCGGCGGGGCCGGCGCTGGGGCCGGCGGTGGCGGTGGTGCCGTTGGTGGTGCCGTTGGTGCGTTCACTCATCGGTCGGCTCCGGTGGGAGTGGCGGTGGGGGAGCGGTGGAGGTGGTGGCGGCGGTGGTGCCGGGAGCGGCGGAGGCCGGCCCGACGGGAGGGGGAGCGGCGGCGACCGGGGGCATCGGGTGGCCGAGGGCGCGCAGTGCGAACACCGACAGGGCGGGGACGAGCTGCTCCGCCGGGCCGCCGTCGGCGAGCGGCCCGACCAGGGCCTCGCCGACCGCGCCCACCAGGGCGGCCGCGGTGAGCTGCGGATCCTGCGGGGGCAGCCGGCCGGCCGCCACCCCCTCGGCGATCAGACCGGCGATCAAGTCCCGGAAGGCCAGCCGGAAGACCAGCCGCTCGGCGTCGACCTCGGGATCGACCGGCTCGGCGAGCAGCGCGAACGCCAGGCGGGGTGCCCGGAGCGCCCGGCCCGCGAAGGTGCCGATCACCGAGGCCACCTGGGCCGCCAGATCGCCCTCGAAGGCGGCCGCCGCGCGCACCGCCGCCACCTCGCGGCCGACCACCTCGCGGAAGAGCTCGGCCACCAGCTCGGCCTTGGTGGGGAACGACCGGTAGACGCTGCCGGTGGCGATGCCCGCGCGCTGCGCGACCGCCGCCACCGAGCAGGCCGCGTAACCGTGTTCGGAGAGGAGTGCGGTGGCGGCGGCCAGTACGGCGGCACGCTGGGCGTCGAGCCGGGCCTGGACGGCCGGGGTCCTGCGATAGACCATGGCAAGAAGTGAAGCAGTGATTCAGTGCCTCATCAATACCCTTGCCCGGTCTGGTCGGTGGGCCGCGCGGCCGCGGCGGTCCGGTGGCCGGGCCCGTTCGCCGCCACGTGCGCCGGGCGCCGTCGCCGGGCCGGTCGACAGTCGCCACCCCGCTCGTCGCCGGCCGTCGCCGGGCGCGTCGCCGGCAGCCCGTCCCGGATGGTGAACCCTCCGGTGCGGCTCCCGGCGCACTGTTACGATCCCGGTGAGCCGCGACTGGCGCGACAGGGTGGAATCAACCATCGGGAAGCGGCTCCGTGTCTCACGTTGTCGCCGTGCGCCTGGGCCGTCCGTATCGAGCGAGGAGACCCCCTTGCCTGCCCAGGCCCCGCACACCGACGCGTCACCCGCCGCCAACACCGCCTTCCGCAGCGCCCTGGACGTCGTCCGCCAGGTCGAGCCGCGCATCGCCGACGCCATCGGCGCCGAGGTCGAGGACCAGCGCGCCTCCCTCAAGCTGATCGCCAGCGAGAACTACGCCTCCCCGGCCGTGCTGCTCGCGATGGGCAACTGGTTCAGCGACAAGTACGCCGAGGGCACCGTCGGCCGCCGCTTCTACGCCGGCTGCCGCAACGTCGACACCGTCGAGGCACTGGCCGCCGAGCACGCCCGCGAGCTCTTCGGCGCCCAGCACGCCTACGTCCAGCCGCACTCGGGCATCGACGCCAACCTGGTCGCCTTCTGGGCGGTGCTCTCCCAGCGGGTGGAGAGCCCGGCGCTGGCCCGCGCCCGGGCCCGGCACGTCAACGACCTCACCGAGGAGGACTGGGCCCAGCTGCGCCAGGAGCTCGGCAACCAGCGGATGCTGGGCATGTCGCTCGACACCGGCGGCCACCTGACCCACGGCTTCCGGCCCAACATCTCCGGCAAGATGTTCGAGCAGCGCAGCTACGGCACCGACCCGGCCACCGGCCTGATCGACTACGACGCGCTGCGCGCCACCGCCCGCGAGTTCCGCCCGCTGATCCTGGTGGCCGGCTACTCCGCGTACCCCCGGCTGGTGAACTTCCGGCTGATGCGCGAGATCGCGGACGAGGTCGGCGCCACCCTGATGGTCGACATGGCGCACTTCGCCGGTCTGGTCGCGGGCAAGGTGCTGACCGGCGACTTCGACCCGGTGCCGCACGCGCAGATCGTCACCACCACGACCCACAAGTCGCTGCGCGGCCCGCGCGGCGGCATGGTGCTCTGCGAGTCGGAGCTGGCCGAGCACGTCGACCGGGGCTGCCCGATGGTGCTCGGCGGCCCGCTCTCGCACGTGATGGCCGCCAAGGCGGTGGCGTTCGCGGAGGCCCGCCGCCCCGAGTTCCAGGACTACGCCCGCCGGGTGGTCGAGAACGCCTCCGCGCTCGCCGAGGGCCTGCTGCGGCGCGGCGGCAAGCTGGTCACCGGCGGCACCGACAACCACCTGGTGCTCGCCGACGTCTCCGGCTACGGCCTGACTGGCCGGCAGGCCGAGGCGGCGCTGCTCGACGCGGGCATCGTCACCAACCGCAACGCCGTCCCGCAGGACCCGAACGGTGCCTGGTACACCTCCGGCGTCCGGCTCGGCACGCCGGCCCTGACCACCCGCGGCCTGGGCGTCGCGGAGATGGACGAGATCGCCAGCCTGATCGACACCGTGCTGCGCGGCACCACCCCGGTCACCGCCGCCTCCGGCGCGCCGTCCAAGGCCCAGTACGCGCTGGACGAGGCGCTGCGCGACGGTGTGGCCAAGCGCTCCGCCGACCTGCTGGCCGGCTTCCCGCTGTACCCGGGCATCGACCTGGCCTGACCCGGCGGCGTGGCGCGGCCGGTGCCGGCCGCGCCACGGGCCGCGACGCCCGGGCCGGGTCCGTCCAGCCCCGACGGACCGGTCCGGCCGGCGGTCCGGCTAGCGGGCCGGCCGCGGCTCGGGGCTCCCGTACGCGGGGACGAGGGAGAGCGGAAGACTGTCGTCCAGCACCGGGCCGTAGGCGAACCAGCCCATCAGCGCGGCCTGTTCGAGGGTCTCGGAGCTCCGGTCGGCGAACGCGGCGGGGGCGGTGGCCCCCAGGGCGAGGGTCGCCGTGCCGAGCACGGTCAGCAGGCCGCGCAGCCCTGCGCGGACGGCGGCGGGCAGTCGAACGGGCAGTCGCATGGGGGTACTTCCTCACACCCGGGCGGCGGAGCCCTGGCGCGGCTCCCGGTGCGGCCATGCTGTCAACAACCCCCGGCCCGGACGCCGCGCGCCGCCCGGGGTGTCACCCGGACGGCGCGGCGGATCACCACGGTGGGCCAGCGCGAGCCCCCGGCCCGGGGGCGTACGTCACCGCACGGCCGCCCCCGCGGCGGTGCTCAGGGGAACACCACCAGCGAGCGGCCGCCGCGGCCCGCCGCCATCCGGTCGAAGGCGGCGGGGATGTCGTCCAGCGTGATCCGGTCGGTGATCAGCGAGTCCAGGTCGAGGCGGCCCGTCCGGACGTGCTCCGCGAGGACGGGCAGGTCCGCGACCGGGTCGCTGTTGCCGAAGACGCAGGCGCTGAGCGTGCGGGCGAAGTGGAACACCTCCAGGGCGGAGAAGGAGACCAGGTCCTCCTTCCCGCCGATGCCGACCACCGTGGTGCGCCCGCCGCGCCGGGTGCTGGACCAGGCGGTGCGGATGATGCTGGCCCGGCCCGCGCACTCGAAGGCGTGGTCGGCCCCGTGACCGCCGGTCAGCTGCCGGACGGCCTTGGCGGTCCGGTCGTCGGAGAGCAGGAACTCGGTCGCCCCGTGGCGGCGGGCGAGCTCCTCCTTCTCCGGGGTGACGTCCACCGCGATGATCGGGCCGGCGCCGGCGATCCGGGCCGCCTGCAGGACGGCGAGCCCCACCCCGCCGAGGCCGAGCACCACCACCGACTCCCCGGCCCGCACCCGGGCCGCGTTGTGCACCGCGCCGTAGCCGGTGAGCACGGCGCAGCCGAGCAGCGCGGCGGAGGCCAGCGGCACGCCGTCCGGCAGCGGGATCAGGGCGCGCTCGGCGACCAGCGTCTCCTCGGCGAAGGCCGCGACGCCCAGGCCGGGGTACACGGCGGTGCCGTCGGCGAGCGCCGCGTAGGGCCGGCCGGACGCGCCGCCGGAGTTCTCGCACAGCCACGGCTCGCCCAGCGAGCAGAGGTGGCAGGTGCCGCAGGCCGGAGCCCAGTTCAGGACGACGGCGTCGCCTGGCCGGACCGAGTCGACGCCCTCGCCCACGGCCGTCACGGTGCCCGAACCCTCGTGGCCGAGCACCACCGGGGTCGCCGCGCGGAGCAGGCCGGTGGCCAGCGAGAGATCCGAGTGGCAGACGCCGGCCGCGGCCAGCCGCACCCGGACCTGGCCGGGGCCGGGGGCGGGCAGGTCGATCTCGACCAGCTCCAGCGGGCTGCCGGGGGCGGTGAGCAGGGCGGCGCGGACCATGGGTCTTCCTCGGTTTCGTCGGGCCCGGGCTTCGCCGGGGCGGGGGAGTCGATGAGCGGCGGGAGTGGAGGGCGGCGGGTGTGGAGGGCGGCGGGTGTGGAGGGCGGCGGGTGTGGACGGGCGGCCGGAGGGGAGGAGCAGCCCGAGCGGACCGGCGGGCCCCGGTTTCCCGGGCCGGCGCCCGTGCCGCGTCGGGCGGGTCAGAACTGCAGCGACTTCGGCTGGAGGAACTCCTCCAGGCCGTGCCGTCCCAGCTCCCGGCCGAGGCCCGACCCCTTGTAGCCGCCGAAGGGGGCGAGCGGGTTGAACCGCCCGCCGTTGATGTCGACCTGGCCGGTGTCCATCCGCCGGGCGAAGGCGACGGCGGTCTCCCGGTCGGCGGCCCAGACGGCGCCGGCCAGGCCGTAGTCGGTGCCGTTGGCGATCTCCAGGGCGTGCTCCTCGTCGCGGTAGCCGAGGATCGAGAGTACCGGGCCGAAGATCTCCTCCCGGGCCACGGCCATCCCGGGATCGACGTCCGCCAGCACGGTCGGGCGCACGTAGTAGCCGGTCTCCAGACCCTCGGGGGCCTCGGGGCCGCCGGCCACCAGCCGGGCGCCCGCCGCCAGGGCGCCGGTGATGTAGCCGCGGACCCGCTCGCGCTGTCCGGCGCTGACCACCGGGCCGAGCCGGGTGCCCTCCGCCGTGGGGTCGCCCGGGACGTACTTCCCGGCGGCCTCGGCGGCGAGCGCGACCGCCTCCTCGTAGTGGTCCCGGTGGACCAGCAGCCTGGTCCAGGCACTGCAGGTCTGGCCGGAGTTGGCGAAGACGTTGCCGAGGTTGACGTTCACCGCGCGGGCCAGGTCGGCGCCGGGCAGCACGACGTTGGCGGACTTGCCGCCGAGCTCCAGGGTGACGCGCTTGATGCCGCGTCCGGCGCTCTCGGCGATGCCGCGGCCGACGGCGGTGGAGCCGGTGAAGGAGACCAGGTCCACGTCCGGGTGCCCGGCGAGGGCGGCGCCGGCGACCTGGCCGAGGCCGGTGACGAGGTTGAAGACCCCGGCCGGGAATTCGGCCTCGTGCACGATCCGGGCGAACAGCCGGGCCACCAGGGGGGTGTCCTCGGCCGGCTTGAGGACGACGGTGCAGCCGGCCGCGAGGGCGGGGACGACCTTGGCGACGATCTGGTGCAGCGGGTAGTTCCACGGCGTGATCGCGGCGACCACGCCGACGGGCTCCGCGTACACCGTCGAGTTGCCGGTCCGCTCCTCGAACGCGTACCCGGCCAGGATGTCGAGGTAGGAGTCCGTGACCGTGAGCGGCAGCCCGGCCTGGACGGCGGTGGCGAAGCCGATCGGGCAGCCGAGTTCGGCGACGACGGTCTCGGCGATCTCCCGCTGGGCGGCGGCCAGGCCGTCCCGCAGCCGGGTCAGCGGCTCCAGCCGCTGCTCGCGGGTGGTGGCGCCCCAGGCGCGGGCGGCGGCGCGGGCCGCGCCGACGGCGGCGTCGACGTCGGCGGCGCCGCCGGCCGGGACGAGGGCGAGGGCCTGCTCGGTGGCCGGGTTGAGCACCGTCAGGGTCTCGGCGGTGAGGGCGGGGCGCCAGGCGCCGCCGATGTACTGGTCGGTGTGCTGCTGCACGGGGACGGGTCCTCTCCTGGGCCGGCCCGGCCGGTGCCGCACCGGGGCAATAACTAGCGATGCTAGTTAACGCTGCGCGGCGCCGGCCGCGCAAGGGTGGCCGCGACCGCGGGGGCGATCCGTCACCCGGCGGCGGCCCCGGTGCCCGCCCGCACGGGGTGCCCGCGCCGGTCGCCGGACCGCCGGTCGGGTCCGGCTCCGGAGCGGCCCGCTCAGGCCGTCGGCTGGACGTCCCCGACGGTGACCGTCCGGCCGGCCGCCGCACTGGTCAGGTCGCCCGGCGGGATGCCGGGGTGGTGGCGCGAGGTGTCCTGGCCGGTGGCGGGTGCGGCCGGGCCCGGGTCGGCGAGGGAGATCCGGGAGACGATCCGGTAGCGGTCCCCGCGGTAGAGCGAGTGGACGTACTCGACCGGCCGGCCGGTCCCGTCGGTGGTCAGCCGCTCGAAGAGCAGGGCGGGGGAGAGCACGGGGACGCTGAGCAGCCGGGCCTCGCGCTCGCTGGTGACGGTGGGCTCGATGGACTGCACGGCCTGGTGGACCCGGATGCCGTGCTGCTCCCCGAGCAGTTCGTAGAAGTCCCCGGATTCCATGTCGGCCGGGGTGAGTCCCGGCACCAGGGACGCCGGTACGTGCAGGTGCTCGATCGCCATCGGTTCGCCGTCGACCAGCCGCAGCCGGGCGATGTAGACGATGTCGGCGGCCGGCGAGATGTGCAGTTTCCGGCCCACCCGGGCGCCGGCCTGGATGACGGAGAACTCCAGTACCCGGCTGGACCAGCTGCCCGCGGCCCGCGGCAGCACGAAGGCGCTGTCCTCCCCGGCCATCGCCAGTTCCTGGGTGATCTTCGCCGGCGCCACGAACATGCCGCGGCCGTGTTCGCGCACGATCAGCCCGGTGGTGACGAGCTCGTCGACCGCCGCCCGCAGGGTCGGGCGGGACACCCCGAGTTGTTCGCACAGGGTGCGCTCGGAGGGGATCGGGTCGCCGGCGGCCTGCGATTCGACGAGATTCCTCAGGTAGTCGCGGACTCGCGTGCGCTTGAGAACGGGACCGGAGTCCTCGGCGCCCATGGACGGATCTCCTTTTTTCTACGGCTGGTTATGACCAGCTGAGACTAGCCAGATGTTGACCAGTTTGCCAGCCGAAAGCGAGCTCCGGGAGCCCGAATTCCCTGCCTGTGACGGGTAGGTCCTGGGCGGAGCACCGATCACGCTGCCCTGACCAGGTGCTGACCAGTGGGCTGGGTTACGCCGGCGTGTCCGGGAGGTTCGGTTCATCCGAAGGTCTTGACGTGCCCAGTGGTCCATGCCACCTTCTCTTACCAGTACCGCTCCAGTCGGTAACTGGTAAGTTCCCAGCTCCCTTCGAGGTGACGTCCTCCATGAGACCCCCCGCGCCCTCCCGCACCCGTGCCCGCTCCGCCGCAGCCCTCGTCGCAGCCGCCGCGCTGGCCCTGACCGGCCTCACCGCCTGCTCCTCCTCGTCCTCCTCCGACGACGGGGCCCAGGCCGGCCCGCCGCCGAAGCTGACGGTCTGGATCATGCGGGACAGCGTCTCCGACGGCTTCCTCCAGCGCTTCAAGGCCGACTACGAGAGCACCCACGCGGGCACCGCCCTGGACATCCAGATCCAGGAGTGGGACGGCATCGGGCAGAAGATCACCAGCGCCCTGGCCAGCAAGGACGCCCCCGACGTCGTCGAGGTCGGCAACACCCAGGTCGCCCAGTACGCGGCCAGCGGGGGAGTGCAGGACCTCTCCGGCAAGGTCGGCGACCTCCAGGGCGCCGACTGGATCCCCGGCCTCGCCGAACCCGGGAAGATCGACGGCAAGCAGTACGGGATCCCCTGGTACGCGGCCAACCGGGTCGTCATCTACCACAAGGACCTCTTCGCGCAGGCCGGGATCACCACCCCGCCGAAGACCCGCGAGGAGTGGCTCGCCGACACCGCGAAGCTCAACACCGGTGGCAACGACGGGATCTACCTCACCGGCCAGACCTGGTACGCGCTGGCCGGCTTCATCTGGGACGAGGGCGGCGACCTGGCGGCCAAGGGCTCCGACGGCACCTGGAAGGGCGCCCTGGACACCCCGCAGGCCAAGGCCGGCATGGAGTTCTACCAGAAGCTCCAGGCCCTCGGCAGCGGCCCCAAGGACTCGGACGAGGCGAAGCCGCTGCAGGCCGAGGTCTTCGCCAAGGGCAAGAGCGCCCAGGTGATCTCCACCCCCGGCGGCGCGGCCGCGATCCTCAAGGCCAACCCCGCGCTGAAGGACAAGCTGGGCTTCTTCCCGATCCCCGGCAAGACCGCCGCCAAGCCCGGCGCGGTGTTCACCGGCGGCTCCGACCTGGTCATCCCCGAGTCCTCCAAGCACCAGGCCGCCGCGTACGAGGTGGTCAAGGCGCTGGCCGGCGAGAAGTGGCAGACCGAGATGGCGAAGGAGATGAGCTACGTCCCCAACCGGACCTCGCTGGCCGGCGTGCTGTCCGGCAACGAGGGCGCCTCGGCGATGGCCGCCGGCGCGGTCAACGGACACGCCACGCCCAACTCCCCCAACTGGGCGGCGGTCGAGGCGAACAACCCGATCAAGCAGTACATGACGCAGGTGCTCACCGGCGCCGACCCGCAGTCCGCGGGCAAGACCGCCACCGAGTCCATCACCAAGGCCCTCAACAGCACCTCCTGACGGGAGTCACGCCGTGCTCACCGCACCCCAGGCCGACACCCGGCCGACCGCCCCGGCGGCGCCGCCGCCCCCGGCCCGGCGCCCGGCCGGCCCCGGCCTGCTGGCCGCCGCCCGGCCGTACCTGCTGATCGCCCCGACGCTCGTGGGCACGGCGTTCCTGCTGCTCTACCCCGTCGCCCGCAACCTGCTGATGTCCGTCCAGCACTTCCGGATGGCCGAACTCATCCGCGGTGACGCCGCGTTCGTGGGGCTGGCCAACTACACCCGGGTGCTCACCGACCCCGACTTCTGGACGGTGGTCGGCCGCACGCTCCGCTGGACCGCCCTCAACACCGCCCTGATCATGCTCATCGGCACGCTGACCGCCCTGATGCTCAAGGCCCTCGGCCGACGGATGCGCCTGGCGGTGATGAGCGCCCTGGTCCTGACCTGGGCCACCCCGGTGATCGCCGCCACCACCATCTTCCAGTGGCTCTTCCAGTCCCGCTTCGGCGTGGTCAACTGGGCCCTGAACGCCCTCGGGTTCAGCTCCTTCCGCGACTACGCCTGGTTCGCCCACGGCGGCCCGACCTTCCTCATCCTGGTCGCGCTGGTGGTCTGGCAGTCCGTCCCGTTCGCCGCCCTCACGCTCTACGGCGGACTCACCACGATCCCGGCCGAGCTGTACGAGGCGGCCCGGCTCGACGGCGCCGGCGCCTGGCAGACCTTCCGCCTGGTCACCTTCCCCGTGCTGCGACCGCTGTTCGCCCTCGTCACCTCGCTGGAGGTGATCTGGACCTTCAAGTGCTTCGCCCAGATCTGGGTGGTCAGCCAGGGCGGCCCGGGCGACGCCACCACCACCCTGCCGGTCTACGCGTTCCAGATCGCGCAGTCCCTGCACAAGTACGACCTGGGCTCGGCCGTCTCCACCCTGACCGTGCTGATCCTCGCCGCGGCCCTGGTCTTCAACCTGCGCCGGATGTTCCGCCAGGAAGGAGAGGCCCTGTGAGCAGCACCGCCACCGCCGGGCCGCCGGCGGCCGCCCGCCGCGCCCTGCGCCGCGTCCCCCTGAACGCCGCCGCGCTGGTCGTCCTCGCCGTCTCGGTCTTCCCGGTGTACTGGATGGCCGTCACCGCGCTCAAGCCCACCGCCGAGATCCAGGCCGACACCCCCTCCTTCCTCCCGCTGCACCCGACCCTCGACCACTTCCGGACCGCCGTCCACGCCGCCGGCTTCGCCACGTTCTGGCGCAACAGCCTGCTGGTCACCGCCGGCGCGGTGCTGCTCTCGCTGCTGGTCGCCCTGCTCGCGGCGTACGCCGTCGGCAGGCTGCGCTGGCGCGGACGCCGGGCGTTCGTGCTGATGGTGTTCATCGCCCAGATGGCGCCCTGGGAGGCGCTGCTGATCCCGATGTACGTGATCGCCCGGGACACCGACATGCTGGACAGCCTGACCATGCTGACCCTGGTCTACTTCATGACCACGCTGCCGTTCACCATCGTGACCCTGCGCGGGTTCCTGGCCGCCGTCCCGGTGGAGCTGGAGGAGTCCGCCCAGGTCGACGGCTGCAGCCGGGCCGGCGCGTTCCGCCGGATCACCCTGCCGCTGCTCGCCCCCGGCCTGCTCTCCACCTCGCTCTTCGGGTTCATCACCGCCTGGAACGAGTTCGCCTTCGCCAACACGCTGATCATCAAGAACCAGGACGCCCGGACGCTGCCGGTCTGGCTCTCCTCCTTCGCCAACGTCTTCGGGACGGACTGGGGCGCCACCATGGCCGCCTCCTCGCTGTTCATGCTCCCCGTACTGCTGGTCTTCCTCGTCCTGCAGAACAAGGTGACCTCCGGAATGACCGCCGGCGCCGTCAAGGGCTGACCGCGCCCCCGTCCCGTCCCCTCCTGGAGCCTGGAGCCCACTGTGATCATTCCGAAGCCCGGCCTGCTCGCGGCCACCTCCGGGGCCTTCCTCCTCGGACCGGACAGCACCCTGCACGCCGACGGCGAGGCCCGCGCCGCCGCCGACCTACTGCGCACCCTGCTCGCCCCCGCCACCGGCCTGCCGCTGGCCCCGGCCGCCGGCACCGCCGCCGGACCGGGCGGCGTCCATCTGACGCTGGACGCGCCGGAGCACGACCTCGGCGCGGAGGGCTACCGCCTCACCGTCACCCCCGACGCCGTCCGACTGGACGCCGCCCGTCCCGCCGGACTGCTGCACGGCGTCCAGACCCTGCGCCAACTGCTGCCCCCGCAGGCGCTCTCCGACCGGCCGGTGCCCGGCGTGCCCTGGCAGCTCCCCGGGGTGGAGATCACCGACCGCCCGCGGTACGCCTGGCGCGGGATGATGGTGGACGTCGCCCGGCACTTCCAGCCGCTGTCCTTCCTGCTGCGCACCGTCGACCTGCTGGCCTTCCACAAGCTGAACGTCCTGCACCTGCACCTGACCGACGACCAGGGCTGGCGGATGCCGATCGAGGCCTACCCCCTGCTCACCGAGGTCGGCGGGACCAGGGCCCGCTCGATGCTCGGCCGGGCGGGCAGCACCGACTACGACGACCGTCCGCACGGCGGCTCGTACACCGTCGAGGAACTGCGCGAACTCGTGCGGTACGCGGCCCGGCTCGGCGTCACCGTGGTGCCCGAGATCGAGATGCCCGGCCACGCCCGGGCCGCGCTGGCCGCCTACCCGCACCTGGGCAACGTGCCCGGGCGCCGGCTGGACGTCTGGACCGACTGGGGGGTGTGCGAGAACGTCCTCGGGGTCCACGACGAGGTGCTGGAGTTCTGCCGGACCGTCCTCGGCGAGGTGCTCGACGTCTTCCCCTCCCCGTACATCCACGTCGGCGGCGACGAGTGCCCGACCACCGAGTGGGAGCAGAGCCCCGACGCCCGCCGCCGGGCCGCCGAACTCGGCCTGGCGGCGCCGAAGGAACTGCACGGCTGGTTCCTCGGCCGGATCGGCGAGTACCTGCTCTCCCAGGGCCGCCGCCCGCTGTGCTGGGCGGAGGACAGCTCCGGCACGCTGCCGCCGGAGTTCACCGTGATGCCCTGGCGGGACGCCGACCACGGGCTGGCCGCGGCCCGCCGCGGCCACGACGTGGTGATGGCCCCGCACCGCTCCACCTACCTCGACTACCCGCAGTCCGACGCGCCGACCGAGCCGCTCGGGCAGGCCGGCGCGATCGTCGACCTGCGGGCCGTCCACGACAACGAGCCGGCCCCCGCGCACTGGGAGCCCGCCGCCACGGCCCGGGTGCTGGGCACCCAGGCGCAGCTGTGGAGCGAGTTCGTCACCACCGCTGAGCAGGCCGACTACCTGGCCTTCCCCCGGCTCTGCGCGCTGGCCGACCGCGCGTGGAACCCGTCCAGCGACTGGACCACCGACTTCCTGCCCGCCCTGCGCGACCACGGGCCCCGCCTGACCGCGCTGGGGATCAACCGCACCACCCCGCGGTGACCGGCACCGGTACCGGTCACACCGTTGTGCACCACCCCGCAGTAATCCCGTACAGCCCCCACTCTGAAGGGATCACCGTGTCAGCACGACTCCGCATACCCGCCCGAGCCCGGACGGCGATGGCCGTCTGCACGGCCGCGGGCCTGGCCTGCGCCGCGCTCGTGACCGTGCCGGCCTCGGCCGCCACGGACTCGCTCTCCGCGCAGTACCGCACCAGCGCCAGCGGCGCCACCGCCGACCAGTCCGAACCGTGGCTGGAGATCACCAACACCGGTACCACCAACGTCTCGCTCGCCGGCGTGACGCTGCGGTACTACTTCAAGTCCGACGGCCCGAACATCACCTACCGCTACGCCTGCTCCTGGGCGGTCAAGGGCTGCGCCAACATCACCGGGACCTTCGGCACGCTGGCCAATCCCACGGCCACGGCCGACCGTTACCTGGAGATCGGCTTCACCGCCGGCGCCGGCTCGCTGGCCCCGGGGCAGAACACCGGCGACATGCAGCTGCGCTTCTACCGCTCGGACTGGCAGACGCTCACCCAATCCGACGACTACTCGTTCAACGGTGCGCAGACGAGCTACGCGAACGCGCCCAAGGTCACCCTGCAGCGCGCCGGCGCGCTGCTCTGGGGCACCGCCCCGGCCGGGAACAACCCCACCACGCCGCCCACCAACCCGCCCACCACGCCCCCCACCACCCCGCCGGTCGACCCGAACGCCCCGGCCCTGTTCGACGACTTCAACTACGCCACCAGCGGCGACGCGGCCGTCCAGCAGCACGGCTGGACGGTCAAGTCCGGCCAGGGCGGCCCCGGCGTGCCGGGAGCCACCTGGTCCCCGCAGGACATCACGTTCCAGTCCTCCGGCGGCAACAGCATCATGAACCTCCGGCTGACCACCAACGGCACCGCCGCCGGTACCAAGGAGACCGAACTCCAGACCACCGCGCGCAAGTTCAAGAACGGCACCTACGCGGCCCGGGTCAAGTTCAACGACGCCCCGAACTCCGGTCCGGACGGCGACCACGTCAACCAGACCTTCTTCACCTTCACCCCGCTCAACGCGCCGATGGACCCGAACTACAGCGAGCAGGACTTCGAGTACCTGCCCAACGGCGGCTGGGGCGAGCAGAGCAACATCATGTACAGCACGTCCTGGGAGACCTACAACCCGGACCCGTGGAACGCCGTCAACGCCCACGTCGAGAGCCGGCAGTCCTACAACGGCTGGCACGACCTGCAGTTGACCGTCGACAACACCAGCATCACCTACTACATCGACGGCCAGGTCTTCGGCACCCACGGTGAGCCGTACCTGCCCGAGACGCCGCAGTGGATCGACTTCAACCACTGGCTGATCGACCTCAACGGCCAGACCAGCAGCACCCCGCGCTCGTACGACGAGCAGGTCGACTACGTCTACTTCATCAAGGACCAGGTGCTCACCCCGGCCCAGGTGAACTCGAAGGTCGCCGGCTACCGTTCGGCCGGCACGACCTTCACGGACACCGTTCCCGGCAGCTGACCGCACACCCACGACGTCCCGCCCCCGCCGTCCGGACGGCGGGGGCGGGACGTCCGCGCGCGGGCTGCCGCGCGGCCTACGGGGTCACGCGGTAGCGGCCCACCATGCCGCCGGTCATGTGGTGGGTGACGTGGCAGTGGTAGATCCAGTCGCCGGGGTTGTCCTCGGTGTACTCGATGGTGAGGGTGGTGGACGGCCCGATGATCTGGGAGTCCACCCAGCCCTGGTAGCCCTGCCGGCTGCGCCAGCGGTGCCCGTGGATGTGGAAGACGTGGAACTCCTCGCCCAGGCAGGCGATCCGCCAGCGCACCCGCTCACCGACCCTGGCCGTGCAGGTGGGGGTGTTGTCGACGAACGCGCGGCCGTTGAACATGTTGAGGCCCTGCCCGAGCGAGCGGGCGGTCCGCGGGTTCAGGTCGTGCAGGAAGAGCACGAACTCGCGGTCCACCGGCGGCGTCTGCTGGTCCGTCACGACGAGCACGCCGAACAGGCCGAGCTCCGCGCCGATCTCCATCACCATGCTGCCGTGGCCGCCGGCCTGGTTGTCGTCCTGGCCGCCGCCGTGCCCGGGTTGCTGGTCGCCGTCGCCCTGGTCGCCGCCGTGCCCGGGCTGCTGGTCGCCGCCGTGCCCGCCCCCGGTGCCCTGCCCGCCCCCGGTGCCCTGGCCGTCGTCGGCCGCGTCCCCGCCGCCGTGCCCGGGTTGCTGGTCGCCGCCGCCCTGGCCGGGGTGCTGCCCGCCGTCGTGCCCGTCGTGCCCGCCGCCCGGGTGCCGGGCCGCCCCGGCCGCCGCGTCGCCTCCCGGGCCACCGGCCGCGCCGCCGGGCGAGGCGTCCGGCCCCCGGGCCGGCCCGGCCGGCGGAGTCTGCGGCAGCGAGTGGTCGTGGTAGGGCCAGGTGCCCACCGAACTCGGGTGGCAGAACCAGGTGTACGTGTAACTCTCGCCGTACGCCACGGCGGTACCCGCCCGCTGCGGGTCCTCGGCCAGCCAGCCGCCGTCGTTGTCGCGGTCGTAGACCACGCCGTGCGGGTGCATGCTGTGCGGCCAGCGGTAGTGCTCGTCGTTGTTGCGGAAGTGCACCCGGATCACGTCGCCGGCCTCGGCGCGCAGCACCGGGCCGGGGATGCCGGAGTTGGCGCCGATCCCGTCCGGGCCGAGGTCCGCCTCCAGCGGACTCTGCCAGTCGGCGGAGTAGGCCCGGTAGCCCAGCGCCCAGAAGGTGGTCTGCTCGGCGGTGAAGGGCCGCCCCATCATGGCGTCGGTGCCGTTGGGCACGGCGTTGTGCTCGAAGGACTCCGCCTGGATCCAGAACTCCCGCACCCTGCCGCTGGGTTCGAATCTGGGGAGCGCGAAGGGGTCACCGCCCGGGGCGGCCGCCGAGTCCGCCCGGGCCGGCGGCGGCAGCAGGACCGCCGGGCCCGCGAGGGCGGCGACGGTACCGCCGCCGACCAGTCCGCGGATCATGCTCCGGCGGCCGGGGTCGCGGTTCTCTTCTCGCATGGGGTCCTTTCGACGGGCAGGCGCCCATGGCGGAACGTTCCTGCTGCCGGCCCGGGAGAGCGGCGATCGCCCTCCCGGAGATGTGCCTGTCCCGGAGAGTAGGCATACCCGGGCCGCCGAATCCGGCAGCCGCCGTCGAAGGGTCCCCCGGTCGGCGGAGCCGGATTGCGCCGGCCGGGAGACCCGACCGCGCCGCGCGCCGCCGGCTGAGCCGTTCGGCGGGCGTGCGGTCCGGTCCCGGGGGGCTCCCGGCCCGGAGCGGGGGCGCGCGGAGCCGCGGTTCCCGCTCCCCGCGGCACGAACGGCCTGGTACGGGCCGGGACCAATCCGTTCTCAAACCGCTTTCAAACCGGAGGCGAACCGGGAGGGTCGAGGATCGGTCCTGTAGCCGGCCCGGCTGCGCCTCGAAGGGAGCGATTCGCGTGCATCTGCAGGAGATCCTGAGGTACAGGCCGGTCCCGGCCGCTGCGGTCTACTTCGGGCTCACCCGGCGGTGCCCGCTGCACTGCCGCCACTGCTCGACCGAGTCGCTGATGGACAGCGAGCAGTTCCCGGCCAAGATGTTCCTGCGCTTCGCGGAGACCTTCACCCGGCAGAACCGGCCCGAGCTCACCCTGATGTCCGGCGGCGAGGCGCTGCTGCGCCCCGGGCTGGTGCGCGACATCGCGGACCGGGCGCGAGCGGTCGGCTCGCGCAGCTACGTCCTGTCGGGGCTGTACTTCGCGCAGAAGCCGCGGATCCCCAAGCCGGTGCGGGCCGCGATCGAGGCGGTCGACCACTTCTCCGCGAGCACCGACCGGTTCCACGAGGAGGAGGTCCCCCGGGCGGCGGTCTTCCGGGTCCTGCACGAGCTGCTGGACGACGGCAAGGACGTCAGCCTGCAGATCACCGGGGAGGGGGCGGACGACCCGTACCTGGCGGACATCACCGCAGCCGTCCGGCGCGAGTTCGACGACCGGGTGCCGATGCTGGTGGTGCCGCTCTCCCCGGTGGGCCGCGCCCGCGAGTGGATGGAGACGAGCCCGCAGGCGGCCTACCCCGCCACCGCGGCGCCCTGCTCGCTCGCCTGCTGGCCCGTCATCGGCTTCAACGGCCAGGTGACCTCCTGCGGCAACCAGGACGTGATGGACGGCAAGGTCCCGCTGCCCGCCCACCTGTTCCTGGGCCACATCGCGCGCGACGACTGGGACACCATCAAGCGCAAGGCCCTGGAGTCGCCGATGGTCGGGGCGATCCGGACGTACGGCCCCGAGTACCTGGCGGAGCGCTTCGGCGGGCAGGAGAGCTGCGACGGCTACTGCCAGACCTGCTGGAAGCTCTCCACCACGCCCGGCGTCAAGGAGGGCGTGCAGGCGCTGACCCTGCTGCCGTCCACCATCGCCGTCCGGGACGCGGTGGAGAAGGTCTCGGTGGACGCCGGCCCGCTCGGCTTCGCCCGCCGCTTCGGAGTGCCCGGCTACGCGGACCTGATCACCCTCGGCGACACCCCGCCGCAGGGCGAGCCGGGTCGCCGCGACGCCTCCCGGCAGGACCTCGCATGGACCGGCTGACGCACGCGGAGATCAACCGCATCCGGCAGACCCGCGGCGCCAGCGCCCTGCTCTTCATCACCGACCGCTGCCCGGTCGGCTGCGGCCACTGCTCGGTGGACTCCCGGCCGGACAGCCCCCGGATCACCGACTTCGACCTCTTCGAGCAGATCGTCGACCGGCTCGCCGCCGACCCGCGGCGCACCATGATCGGCGTCTCCGGCGGTGAGCCCTTCGTCGAGCGGCGCGGGCTCTCGTACGCCGCCCGGCGGATCACCGAGGCCGGCAAGGACCTGGTGGTGTACACCAGCGGTGTCTGGGGCCGGGCCGCCGACCCGCCGCGCTGGATCCACGAGGTGCTCGACCGCTGCCGCGCCGTCTACCTGAGCACCGACGCCTACCACGAGGCCGGCACCGGGCCGGAGCGCTTCACCGGCGCCGCCCGGACCATCGCCGCCCACGACCTGCCGATCGTGGTGCAGGTGGTCGACCAGGGCGACGCCCTGGGGCGGGCCGAGGAGCTGCTGGCGCGGGCCTTCGGCGCCGACTGGCCGCAGTACGCCGAGCTGGTCGCCACCCAGGGGCTCCCGCACGGCCGCGGCGAGGCGATCTTCGAGCGCACCCAGCGGGTGCCCGGACGGACCCTCGGCGTCTGCGAGCTGGTGATCTCGCCGGTGATCCGCTACGACGGCCGGGTCACCGCCTGCTGCAACGAGTCCGTGCTGATGGGCGGCGGGCCGGCCGCCCTGCGGCGGGACTGCGCCAGCGGCGAGGAGGTCGGCCGGGCGGTCGAGGAGCTCCAGCAGATCCCGCTCTACCGCGCGATGGGCACGGCCGGCGGCGGAGCGCTCACCGCGCACCCGCGCTTCACCGATCTGGCGGACCGCCAGTTCTCCGACATCTGCGGGCTCTGCTGGGCGATGACCCGGCGGGTCGTACCCGAGCAGGACGACGCGCTGCTGAGCGCGATCGACCTGCTGGGAAGGGGAGTGCACGCATGAGCACCGTCACGCCGCCCGCCCGGCCGGCCGGGCCCGCCACACCCGCCGGCTCGCCCGGCCGGGCCGGTTCGCCCGCCGGGGCGCCGGCCGCGGCCCGGAGCAACAGCGAGCTGGTCCGGGCCAAGATCGGGCTGCTGATGCCCGGGTTCTCCGCCCTCACCTCGCGGCTGTGGACCTCCCCGGCGGTGGCCGAGCTGTACCCCCGCTACCTGCGCCTGCTGCACACCGCCATCCGGGCCACCGTGCCGCTGATGGACCTGGCACTGGAGCGCTCCGAGGCCCTGGCCCCCACCGACCCGGTGGCGGCCGGCCTGGTCGGCTACCTGACCCGGCACCGGCGCGAGGAGCGCGGGCACGACGACTGGGTGCGCGAGGACCTCGCCGCCATCGGCCACGACCCGGACACCCTGCTGAGCGCGATGCCGGGCACCGCCGTGGCGAACCTGGTCGGCGCCCAGTACTACTGGATCCGCCACCACCACCCGGTCTGCCTGCTCGGCCACATCGCCGTACTGGAGGGCTACCCGCCGTCCCCGGCGCTCACCGGCTACCTGCGGGAGCGCACCGGGTACCCGGCCGAGGGGTTCCGGACCCTGCACCGGCACGCCACGCTCGACGTCCGGCACCGGGACGAACTCCTGCGCGTCCTGGACGACCTGCCGCTGGCGGCGGAGCACCACACCGCGATCGGGGTGAGCGCCCTGCACACCCTCCAGACCACCACCGTCCTCTTCGAGGAACTGCTCGCCACCGCGCCCACCGAAGCCACGGCGCCCACCGAAGTCGTCGCAGCCACCGTGACGGAGCCCGGCAACGCGCCAGTCGCGAGCCCCGGCCCCGCCGCCCGGCCGGTCTGACGAGGAGGCGGCCGCCGTGCCCGGAACCGGATTCCTGTCCGCGCTGAACCACCGCCAGTACCGGCTGCTGTTCGGCGGTCAACTGCTCTCCAGCTTCGGCGACTGGATCGACTTCGTCGCGCTGATCTCCCTGGTGGCGTACCAGTGGCACGCCGGCGCGGGCGGACTCGCCGTGGTCTCGGCGGCCGCCGCCGTGCCGTGGATGGTGCTGGCCCCCTTCGCCGGCGTCTGGGCGGACCGGCTGCCGCAGAAGCCGGTGATGATCGGCTGCGACCTGGCCCGGGCCGTCCTGGTGCTCGGCTACCTGCTGGCGCCCAACCTCCCGGTGCTGGTGGTGCTGGTGGTCGCCAAGGTCGCCGTCAGCACGCTCTTCGTACCGGCCCAGCAGTCCACCCTGACGCTGGTCGTCCCCAAGTCCTCGCTGCTGGCGGCCAACTCGCTGAGCGGCTTCGTCACCCAGGTCAGCAAGATCGCCGGACCGGCGCTGGGCGGCGTCCTGCTCACCGTGACCAGCCCGCAGGGCGCCTTCCTGGTGGACGCCGCGACCTTCCTGGCCTCCGCGCTGATCCTCTCCCGACTGCGACTGCCGGCCCGTACGCCGACCGTTCGCGCGGCCGCCGACGGCTCGGACGGTTCCGACGGCTCGGACGGCTCCGAGAGCACCGAGGGCTCCGGGCGCGGGCGCTTCGGCCGGGAGCTGCGCGAGGGCATCGCCTTCGTGCTCGGCAACCGGGTCCTGCTGATCGCGATCGGCAGCCTCTCCGCCACCATCTTCCTGGTCCTGGCCTTCGACACCCTCTCCCCACTCGTCCTGGTGGAGCTCGGGATCGCGAAGTCCCTGTACGGACCGGCCATCGCGGCGGTGGCCGTCGGCGCGGTGACCGGGACGGTCCTGGTCGGCCAGTGGGGGCAGCGCTGGAACGCCTTCACCCTGCTGGCCACCTCGCAGGCCGCCACCGGAGTACTGATCGCCCTGGTCGGGGCCGCGGCGCTGACCGGCTACCGGATGGCTCCGGCGCTCTGGCTGCCGGTGGCGGTCGGCATCGGACTCTGCTCGACCGGGATCCTGGTGGTCTTCCTGTACCTCGTGCAACGGGCGACCCCGCAGGCGCTGATGGGGCGGGTCAGCACGGTGGTGAACATCGTGCCGACCGTGCTGCAGATCTCCGCGCCGGTGGTCGGGGCCGCGCTGGCGGTCTGGCTCGGACTGGGCTGGGTGCTGGCCGGCGCCGGCCTCGGACTCGCCCTCCTGGGCGGGCTGTTCCTCTGGCTGCGCCCGGCGGACGAGCCGCCGGACCCCGCCGAGCCGCCCGAGCCGCCCGAACCCGCGGAGCTCCCCGAACCCGGCGCCGCCGCACCCGGGGCGCCCACCGAGGCCGGCAGCGCGCCGGCCGGTACCGCCGATACGCCCGCGACCGCGGGCCCCCCAGACGACGCGAGGCCGGGCCGACCGGTCGGGCCGGGGCGTCAGTACGGAACACGGAAGAAGGTAGACATGGCGAACGAGTCGGTCGAGGCTCTGGCGGCGAACGGCCACAGCTTCGAGGGGGCGAGCGAGGAGCAGCTGGCGGTGATCGCCAACCTGTCCCCGGAGGAGGTCGAGGTCATCAACTCGATCAAGTCCCGCCTGGACGGCGAGGTTGCGGCCCACTCGGTGGCGCCGCCGAGCGACACCGTCGGTGGCCTCGTCTGGTAGTGACCGTCGGGGGTCGCGGCTCCGAGGCGGTGGTGCGGCAGGGGGTCTGCCGCACCACCGTCCGGCCCCGGCCACTCCCGGTGTACCGCGCACCACGGTAGGACATCCCACGTCAGTCATGGCATCACGGACATCGTGAAGAGGAGAACCGACATGGCATACGACTCGATTGCGGCGCTCGCCGCGAGCGGCCACACCTTCGAGGGGGCGAGCGAGGAGCAGCTGGCGGTGATCGCCCACCTGTCCCCGGAGGAGGTCGAGGTCATCAACTCGATCAAGTCGCGGCTGGACGGCGACGTGGCCGCCCACAGCCAGGACTCCAACACCACCGGCGGCGTGGTCTGGTAACCGTCCCGTCGGCGAAGCGTCGTGGGGGGGCGGGGGGGGGGGGCCCCCCCCCCCCCCCCCCCCCCGGCGGGGGGGGGGGGGGGGCGGCGCGCGCGGAGGGGCACCCCCCCCCGGCCGCC
>NZ_JBHUSG010000022.1:0-49447 GCF_042673745.1 Kitasatospora sp. NPDC057015 | reverse complement strand
GGTCCCGGCCTCCGAGCGTGACGACGAGGACGAGTAGTCATGGCCGGCGAGCCGGCGGAGCCGGACTCCGTGGTGCGTGCGGCGGCGGTCGGGGCGGGGGGGGCCGGCGGGGGGGCGCGGCCCGCGCCGCCACGGCACCACTGGAGCGAGGAAGGGAACGGGCCGCCGTCATGGAAGAGCAAGCCCCCGATGCCCCGCTCGACGTGCTGGCCGCGTCGGGCTTCCCGATCGACGAGCTGACGGACGGTCAGCGTGCGGTGCTGGCGGCACTGTCGGCCGACGAGGTCGCGGTACTCGCCGGTGTCGGACGCCGGTTGGCCGAGGCCGGCCCGGAGGTGCAGGCGCACCTGATGGTGGGCGGCCTGTTCTTCTGAGGCCGCCCACCATGTGGCGGTCCGGCCGAGGGCCGGCCGTACCGGTTCGTCGCGTGCGGCCGTGGGGCCGCGACCCTGAGGAGGGCGACCATGGAGTGCCCGTCGTGCACCGGGCAGAACGCGCCGGGCGCCCGCTTCTGCATGTCCTGCGGCCGTCCGCTGGAGGCGGTGGCGGAGTCCGTCCGCGCCCGGCGAACCGTCACCGTGGTCTTCGCCGACCTGGCCGGCTCCACCGCCCTGGCCGAGCGGCTGGATCCGGAGGCGCTGCGCGAGGTGATGCTGCGCTACTACACCCTGATGCGGGACTGCCTGGAGCAACACGGCGGCACGGTGGAGAAGTTCATCGGTGACGCGGTGATGGCGGTCTTCGGCGTGCCCCGGGTGCGCGAGGACGACGTCCTGCGGGGGGTGCGGGCCGCCTGGGACATGCAGCAGGCCATGGAGGTGCTCAACGCCGGCCTGGATCCGGCGCTGCGGGTACGACTGCGGCTGCGGATCGGCGTGAACACCGGAGAGGTGCTCTACTCCAGGGAGTTCGGCGACGGCCACGCGATGGTCTCCGGTGACACGGTCAACGTCGCGGCCCGGCTGGAACAGCACGCCCCGGACGGCGGGATCCTGCTCGGCGCGGTGAGCCACCGGGTGGCGGCACCCGAGATCACCGCCGAGCCGGTCGAGCCGATCTCGGTGAAGGGCAAGTCGCTGCCGCTGTCCGTCTGGCGCCTGACCGGCGTCCACCCGGACCCCGGCGGAGCCGCACGCCCGGGCAGCCCCCGGCTGATCGGCCGGCGCGAGGAACTGCAGCAGCTGGAGCTGGCCGCCGAGCGGTCCGTGGTGCAGCGCGGCTGCCACCTCTTCACCCTGCTCGGCGACCCGGGGGTGGGAAAGACCCGGCTCGCCGCGGAGTTCCTCACCGGGCTGCGCGAGCACGGCGGCGCCGTGGCGGTCAGCCGCTGCCAGCCGTACGGGGGTGCGGGCACCCTCCAGACGCTGGCGGAGCTGCTGCGGCAGGTGATCGGCGGACCGGTCGGATCGGTCGCCGACGCCGTGCCCGCCGCCGATCCGGCCACCGCACCCGCGGCCGAGCGTGCGGCCCTGCGCGCCCTGCTGGACGGCCAGGAGGGCGCCCCGGCCGCCGCGGCCCTGCTGGACGCCGTGCTGGACGGGACGGGCGCCGCCACCGAGGACACCTTCTGGGCCGCCGGCCTGCTCCTCCAGGCGGTCGGCGAGGGACGGCCCGTGGCCCTGGTCTTCGACGACCTGCAGTGGGCGCAGCCGACCCTGCTCGACCTGATCGACCACCTCGCCGACTGGACGGCCGGGGCGCCGCTGCTGCTGCTCTGCCTCGCCCGGCTCGACCTGCTGGACGTCCGCCCCGGCTGGGGCGGGGCCAAGCTCTCGGCGACCTCCCTGGTGCTGGGCCCGCTGTCGCCGGCGGACTGCGAGGAACTGGTCGGGTCCTGCGTCGAGGTGACGGCGCACGGGGCGACCGACACCGTCCGCCGGGTGGCGGCGGCGGCCGAGGGGAACCCGCTGTTCGCCGAGCAGTTGGTGGCCGTACTGACCGACGGCGGCGCCGCCGACGAGCTGCCGCCCACCGTCCAGGCCCTGCTGGAGGCCCGGCTCGACCGGCTGCCCCGGGCGGAGCGCGAGGTGCTGGAGCACGCCTCGGTGATCGGACGCGAGTTCACCGTCGCCGGCCTGCGCGACATCGGCCTGCCCGGCGCCGGCGCGGGTACGGGCGCCGGCACGGGTGAGATCCGGGAGCACCGGGCGCACCCGCCGCAGGAGCAGCGGGACCAGCTGGCCCCCGTCCTGCAGTCGCTGCTGCGCCGCCGCCTGGTCGAGCCCGCCGGCCGGCGCCCCGGCGGCGCCGGGTACCGCTTCGTCCACCTGCTGGTCCGCGAGGTCTGCTACGCCGGCCTGCCCAAGCGCCGCCGGGCGGCCCTGCACGAGGCCTACGCCGGCCGGCTGGCCGCCGAGCAGCCGCTGCGCCACGAGCTCGTCGGTCGTCACCTGGCGGAGGCCCACCGCCACCACCGCGACCTCGGAGCCGACCAGCCGGGGCTGGCCCGGCTCGGCGCGGGCGCGGCCCGCCACCTGCGGGCCGCCGGCGAGCAGGCGCTGGCCCGCGGGGAGTGCTCCTGGGCGGCCGAACTGCTCGCCCAGGCCGCGGACCTCGCCGGGCCCGCCGGCGCGGACCGGAACGCGGCCCGGCTCCGGCTGGCCGAGGCGCTGATCGCCACCGGCGCGGCGGAGCAGGCCCGGGAGCTGCTGCTCGGGCTGCTCGCCGACGCCCCCGCCGGGCCCCCGGCAGCCGGCTCGGGCCCGCCGGTGCCCGAGACCGCCCAGGCCGCCCACGTCCGGCTGCACCTCGCCTACCTGGCGGTGCCCATCGGCGGGCTGGAACCCCTGGTGGCCGCCGCCCACGAGCTGCTGCCGGTCTTCACGGCGGCGGCCGACGACCTCGGCGAGGCCAGGGCCCGGCTCTACGTGGCGCACGGCCGGCAGGCGCACGGCCGCTACGTCGAGGCCGCCGGGCACTTCGAGGCCGCGCTGGCCAGCGGCGGCCGGGCCGGAGCGGTCCTGGAGCAGGCCACCGCGCTCGGCGGGCTCGCCGTCACCCTCTGGCTGGGCCCCGAGCCGGTGCCCGCCGCCGTCGCCCGCTGCCGGGAGTTGCTGGCCGCGCACGCGGCCGGCCGCCGGGCCGTCCGGGCCGCGCTGTGCTGCCCGCTGGCGGTCCTGCTCGCCATGGGCGGCGACTTCACGCAGGCCCGGGCCCTGGTCACCGAGGCCGAACGGATCGCCGAGGACCTGGGGGTGGCCGTCGCCCAGGCGGCGATCCAGACCTTCGGCGGGCTGGTCGAGTCACTGGCCGGAGCCCCCGGCGCCGCGGAGGCGCAGCTGCGCCGGGCCTGCGCGCTGGCCCTGCGCTCGGGCGACCCGGACACCCACGGCACCGCCACCGACGCCCTGGCCGCGCTGCTGCTCGACCAGGGCCGGGACACCGAGGCCGAGTCCCTGCTGGAGGCCGTCCGGGGCGGCGCCGGCGGTGACTCGCCGCTCCAGCGCGCCGAGCACGAGGCCGTCCTGGCCCGGCTGGCGGCGGCCAAGGGCCGTCCGGCGCGGGCCGTGCGCCTGGCCGCGGGCGCCGTGCGCCTCGCCGAGCGCACCGACTCCCCGGTGGGCCGCGCCCAGGCCCTGCTGAGCCAGGCCACCGTCCTGCTCGCGGTGGGTGACACCGCGCAGGCGAGGGCGGTGGCCGGCCGGGCCGAACGGGCCTTCGCCGGCAAGGGTCACCTGCTCGGGGCCGACCGCGCCGCGCGGCTGCGGGACGGTGGTCCGCGATGACGACCCCGCACTGGAAGAGCTCCGGCGGCGAACCGCTCATCTGGCGGCTCACCGACCTCGCCGACGTCCCGCTGACGCTGGAGACCCGCTGGCCCGGCCCGGCCCTGCCGCCGGATCCGGCCGCCGGCGTCACCGGCACCGGTGCCGGGGTCCGGGTCTGCGTCCTGGACAGCGGCGTGGCCGCGGACCACCCCGAGGTCGGCCGGCTGGACGGCGCGTTCAGCGTCCGCACCGGCCCGGACGGGCAGCAGGTGGTGGAACCGGACGAGATCGGCGACACCTGCGGCCACGGCACCGCCTGCGCCGGCATCATCCGCTCTCTCGCGCCGGACTGCGAGCTGGTGAGCCTGCGGGTGCTCGGCTCCGGCCTCTCCGGCACCGGGGAGGCGCTGTTGGCCGGGTTGCGCTGGGCGGTCGAGCAGCGCTTCGACGTGATCAACATGAGCCTCTCCACGACCAAGCGGGACTTCGTCCTGCGGCTGCACCAACTGGCCGACTCCGCCTACTTCGCGGGCTCGCTGCTGGTCGCGTCCGCGCACAACCTGCGGGTGGAGAGCTTCCCGTGGCGGTTCTCCTCGGTGATCTCGGTGGGCAGCCACGACCTCCCCGACCCGCTGCACCTGCTCTACAACCCGGTGCCCCCGGTCGAGTTCTTCGCCCGGGGCGTCGAAGTCCCGGTCGCCTGGCTGGACGGCGGCACCCGCCGCTGTACCGGCAACAGCTTCGCGACCCCGCACGTGGCCGGCCTCTGCGCCCGGATCCTGGGCAACCACCCGGGTCTGACGCCGTTTCAGGTCAAGAGCCTGCTCCACCTCACCGCGGCGAACGTCAGGAGAGCCCCATGAACCGTCAGGACGTGCTCGCCACCGCCCTCGCCGTCACCGACTCCGATACCGGGCACCGGGAGCTGCTGCAGAGCGTGGTGGAGGCCGCCCGCGGCGTCTTCGGCGCCCGGGCCGCCTCGATCATCGGCCTCGACCCCGACACCGAGGAGCTCGTCTTCGAGGCCGTCTCGGGGGAGGGCGAGGACTTCCTGGTCGGCAACCGGTTCCCGGCCGCCCGCGGCATCGCCGGCTGGGTCCTGGTGTCGGGCGAGCCGGTCATCGTCGACGACCTCTCGCAGAGCCCGGTCTTCGACCGCGACATCGCCGAGTCCACCCGGTACGTGCCGGACGCCCTGATGGCGGCGCCGCTGCTGCACGGGGAGCAGGTCCTCGGGGTGCTGGAGGTGCTGGACCGCGACGTCCGGCGACAGTCGGCGCTGCGCGACCTGGACTGGCTCGGCCTGTTCGCGGCCCAGGCCGCGGCCGCCCTCTCGACGGTCCGGCGCGCCCGCAGCGCCCGCCAGGTGCTGCACGGCGAGGGCGCGGCCGAACTGACCGAGGTGGTCGCCCTCGTCCAGGCCTTCACCGCCCTGCCCGCCGAGCGCCGGGACGCCGGGCGCAGGCTGCTCCAGGCCCTCACCGAGGCGCTGGCGGCCCACCCCTGAACCGGCGGCTCCGGCGACCCCGCCCGGGGCCGTCGGAGCCCGTTCGGGCCGCCCGGGGAGCTCCGCGCGGGGCGGGTGGGGCGGGCGGCGGCTGCCGTTCCCGCCGAGGTCGGGCCGCCGGGGGCCACGCTGTGCGTCCCGTTGACGACGGTCAGTCAGGCCGCAATGATGACAGGCCGGTTGACGCGCCCAGGGGTGGAGCGCGCACGGCCGTTCCATGCCCGGGGAGGGATCGACATGGAGTTCAGTGTGCTGGGCCCGCTAGAGGTGCACGCCGGAAACACGCTCGTGGACCTGGGATCGGGCAAGCTTCGCTTCCTGCTCGCGGCCCTGCTCTGCCGGGCCAACACGACGGTCTCCACGCTGCGGCTGACCGAGGCCCTGTGGTGGGGCAATCCGCCGCGCACGGCGGCGAAGAACCTGCAGGTGAACGTGCACTACCTGCGCAAGGCCCTGCTCAGTCCGGGGGACGGGCCCCGGGTGCTCAGCCGCCCCGGCGGCTACCTGCTCGCCACCGCCCCCGAGGAGGTCGACCTGGCCCGCTTCGAGGCCCTCGCCGCGGAGGGGGCGGCCGCGGCCCGCCGGGGCGAACCCGAGCAGGCCGACCGGCTGTTCCGCCGCGCGCTGGCGCTCTGGCGCGGGCGGCCGTTCGACGGCATGGAGCGCTCCCCGCTGGTCCAGCAGGAGAGCGTCCGGCTGGCCGAACGCCGCCTGGCGGTGGCCGAGATGGCGATCGACGTCCGGCTCGGCCTCGGCCAGCACGTCGAGGCGCTCGCCGACCTCGACGCCCTGGTGCAGGCCCACCCGTACCGGGAGCGGCTGCGGGCCCAGCAGATGATCGCGCTCTACCGCACCGGCCGCCAGGTCGAGGCGCTGATGGTCTTCGACGCCGTCCGCCGGCTGCTGGCCGAGGAGCTCGGGCTCCAGCCGGGCGCCGTCCTCCAGCGGATCCAGCAGGCCGTCATCGAGGGCCGTGGCGAGGTCGCCCTGCCGGGGCTCGGGGGCCGCCCGCAGCCGGCCCAGATCCGCGGCAGCACCTGCCAGTTACCCCCCGGCCTGGCCGACTTCGTCGGGCGGCGGGAGGCCGCCGCGCGGCTGCGCGAGATCCTGCACCCGGAGGAGGACGGCCCGGCCCAGAGACCCGCCGACTGGACTCTCGCGGTCGTCTCCGGCCCGGGGGGCGCGGGCAAGTCGACCCTGCTCAACAGCGTGGCCAGGGCGGTCGAGGACCACTACTCCGGCGGCCTGCTCTACCTCGACCTGCGCAGACCCGACGGCTCCCCGCGTGACGCCGCCGACGCGCTGGGCGGCCTGCTGCGCGCCACCGGACTCCCGCGCGAGGAGGTGCCCGAGGCCCTGGCCGACCGGATCCGGCTCTACCGCGAACGGCTGCACGGCCGGCGGATCCTGGTACTGCTCGACAACGCCCTCGACGAGGCCCAGATCCGTCCGCTGCTGCCCACCACCGGCTCCTGCGCCACCCTGGTCACCAGCTGCTCGCGGCTCTCGGGGCTCACCGGCGCGCAGCTCGTCGAGATCGGCGGATTCAGCCCCGAGGAGGGCATCGAGCTGCTCGGGCGGATCGCCGGCCGCGGCCGGGTGGCCGCCGACCCGGACTCCGCCGACCGGATCCTGCGGGCCTGCGGGTTCCTGCCGCTGGCCGTCCGGATCGCCGGCGCCCGGCTGGCGGCCCGCCCGCACTGGAGCCTCGCCCGGCTCGCCGACCTGCTGGACGGCCCGCGCTGCCTGGACGAACTCTCGGTCGGCGATCTGGACCTGCGGACCTGCCTGGCCCGCAGCCACTACGGCGCCCGGCCGGACGACCTGCGGCTCACCGCCCTGCTCGGCACCCTGCCCGCCGTCGGCTTCACCCTGAACCAGGCCGCCGACCTGCTCGACCTCGGGCCGCGCCAGGCGGACGACCTGCTCGACCGGCTCTGTGACCGTCGGCTGGTCGTCCGCGACCAGCCGGGGTACGGCGCCGCCGCGCGGTACCGGGTGCCGCCGGTGGTGGGCCGGTTCGCGGTGGAGCAGGGCCCGGACGCGGGCACCCCCGGGCCCCGGGTGTCCCTGGCCGGCCTGGTCCACGACCTGTCCGGCCGCTGACCGCGCGCCCGGGTGTACGGGTGTCCGTGCGTCCCGGCCCGCCACCGGGGACCGGGCGCCGGTGGCGGGCCCGGCGGATCAGATCCGGCCCCGCCAGGCGCCGGTCTCCGCCCCGCGCGACTCGATGAAGTCCTTGAAGTGCCGCAGGTCGTCGATGGTCTGACGGTGGACGAAGCCGAGCCGGTCGCCCACCGTCTCGACCAGGCCGTGCGGATCGTGCGCGAGCTGCAGCATGACCTTCGTCCTCGCCTCGTCCAACCGGTGGAAGGTCACCACGCCGGCCTGGTGCAGGTCACCGGCGACGGTCGTCCAGGCGACCCGCTCGTCCGGGATCTGCTCGGTGATCCGGGCGTCGAACTCCCGGGTGGTGCCGCCGACCCTGACCACCCAGTGGGTCAGGTCCGGCGATCGCTGCTCGATCCGCTCGACGCCCGCCATGAACAGCGGGAAGTCCTCGAACTGCGTCCACTGGTTGTAGGCCACCGAGACGGGGACGGCGACCTCGATCGATTCCTCGACCTGTGTCATCGGGCTCACTCCGATCGGGAGGGGAAGGGGCTGCGCCGCGCCTTCCCGCTCGGCCCCGAATCAATCCGCCGACCGGGCGAGCGACACCGGCGAGATGGTCGAGATGTTTGCAACTCCCTTTCGGTGCAAGGCGTAGGGCATGAGAGGACTATTCGTCGCCATCAGAGTGCTCGCCAACGCCGCCGTCGCCGTCCTGGTCGTCTGGATCGTGCTGCGCCTGCTCGGCGCCAACACCGGAAACCCCGTGGTGCACTGGATCCAGCAGGCCGCCGACTGGCTCGCCGCCTGGTCGCGCGGCATCTTCCAGGTCGCCAGTACCACGCTTCAGATCGTGCTCGACTACGGGCTGGCCGCGCTCCTCTACGGAGTGGTCGGCAACCTCGGCGCCCGCCGCGAGTGGACCTGACGGCCCAACCCGGGGCCGCCGCCGGTGCGTACCCCGGCGTTTCGGCGCGATGATCGAGGGGAGACGCGGGCCAGCCGCACCCGTACGCAACAGCATCCCGTACGCCATCGCGGCCCGCCGCCGAGAGCGGGCCGCCCCGACGTTAGGCCGCAGTCATGACCCACTTCGTCATCTCGTTGCCCGGCACCTTCAAGCAGGAGCTCACCGAGGCCGCCAAGGCGCAGCTGCTCGGCGCGTTGCGGGGCAGCGACCCCCAGGAGGTCGGCTCGGACCCGCAGGACCTCGACATGCTGACCCTGAACGACGGCGGGCCGACCTTCACCCTGCGCCTGGAGGTGACGGCGGAGGACAGCCGGGGCGCCGAACGCGAGGCGCTCGCGCTCGCCTCCCGCGCCCTGGCCGCGGCGGGCTTCCACGGGGACGCCGCCCTGCTGGGGCAGCCCGCGATCACGTCCATCGACATCGCGGCCGACTCGGACTGACCGTCGGCGCGGACCCGGCGCCCCCGGGGCCGTGCGGGTCGGCGCCGACTCGGATTCGGTGCCCCCGGGGCCGTGCGGGTCGACCGGGCGCGAGGCCGGCCGCGGCTTGCCTTCGAGTGCACTCCAACCGGAATGATGCGCAGTGGCCCGAGCCGTACGACCCCGGGCCGGATTCCCCCCGCGCCGCTGCCCCCTCGCGTCGCGCGCCACTCCTCGAAGGCGGAAACCCTCATGACCACCAGCACCGTTCTGATCACCGGCACCTCCTCGGGCATCGGCCTGGAGTCGGCCGTCGCCGCGGCCCGGGCCGGCTGGCGGGCCGTCGCCACGATGCGCGACACCGGCAAGGCGGACGCCCTGCGGGCCGCCGTCCGGGCCGCCGGCGTGGCGGACCTGGTCGAGATCCGGCGACTGGACGTGACCGACCCCGACTCCGTGGCCCGGTGCGTGGCCGCCGTCGTGGCCGAGCACGGCTCGCTGGAGGCCGTGATCAACAACGCCGGCGCGGGCCACGTCGGCACGCTGGAGGCGGACGGGGTGGAGACGGCCCGCCGGGTGATGGAGGTCAACTTCTTCGGGGTGCTCAACGTGACCGCCGCGACCCTCCCGCACCTGCGGGCGGCCGGCGGCCGGCTGATCGCCGTCACGAGCGTCGGCGGCGTGATCGGGCAGCCGTTCAACGAGGCCTACTGCGCGGCGAAGTTCGCGGTCGAGGGCTACCTGGAGTCGCTGACGCCGGTGGCCGCCACCGTCGGGGTGAGCGTCACCCTGGTGGAGCCGGCCGCCGTGGCGAGCGAGTTCGTCGCCAACGTCGGGGTGCCCGACGACCGCACCGAGCTGCTGGAGCGGATGGGCCCGTACACCCCGGCGCTGGAGTCCTACCTCGCGCGTACCGCCGGAGCCTTCGCCAACGCGCAGTCCGCCGCCGACGCGGCCGCGGCGGTCGTCGCGGTGCTCGACGCCGAGCGGCCCGCGCCGCGGGTCCAGACCTCCGACGCGGCCCGTGCCTTCGTCGCGGCCAAGCTGGCCGACCCGGACGGCACCCGGGTGGCTGCGGTGACGGGCGCCTGGGTCGCCTGACCGCTGCCGGGCGGGGCGGCCGCTCAGGCCGGGAACCGGTCGAGGTTCCGCTCCGCCCAGGCGCGCATGCCGGCGAGCGGCTCGGCGGCGCTCAGGCCGAGCTCGGTGAGGGCGTACTCGACGTGCAGCGGCACCGCCGGGTAGACCGTGCGGGTCAGCAGGGCGGAGTCCTCCAGGCGTCGCAGCGTCTGGGTGAGCACCTTCGGGCTGATCCCCTCCAGCCGTCGCTGGAGTTCGCCGAAGCGCAGCGGCCCGTCCTCCAGGGCGCCGATGGCCAGGGCGCTCCACTTGTTGGCCAGCAGGTCGAGGATGCCGCGACAGGGGCACAGCGCGGCGTAGACGTCGTGCTCGTCGTGGTCCCCGCTGGCGCAGTCGATCGGCATGGACGCTCCTTCATCGCTCTGACGTGCATTGCTTCCCAAAGGATAGTAGTACCCCTTGTGGGTTACCACTACCCCGGGGATAGCGTCGGCACCGGATCGACGAGGCCGGTGAACGAATCCGGCCCACCAGTACCGAGGAGCAATCGTGGACGCATCCGCCGCCGACACCCCGACCATGCGGGCCGTCACCCAGGACGCCTTCGGCGGCCCCGACGTGCTGCGGGTCACCGACCTGCCGCGCCCGGTGCCGCTGCCGACCGAGGTCCTGGTCCGGGTGGTGTCCGCCGGGGTCAACCCGGTCGACCTGAAGACCCGAGCGGGCGCCGGCATGGCCGGGGTGCTCGGCGAGCCGCCGTTCGTCCTCGGCTGGGACGTCTCCGGCGTGGTCGAGGCGGTCGGCTTCGGCGTGCACACCCTCGCCGTCGGCGACGAGGTCTACGGCATGCCCTGGTTCCCGCGCGCGGCGGGCGCGTACGCCGAGTACGTGACCGCCCCCGCCCGCCAGTTCGCCCGCAAGCCCGCCGGTGTCGGCCACGACCGGGCCGCCGCCCTCCCGCTCGCCGCCCTCACCGCCTGGCAGGTCCTGGTCGACGCGGCGGCGGTGCGGCCGGGGCAGCGCGTCCTCGTGCACGCCGCCGCCGGCGGGGTCGGGCACCTCGCCGTCCAGATCGCCAAGCACCTGGGCGCCCACGTGACCGCCACGGCGAGCGCGGCCAAGCACGCCTGGCTGCGCGAGCTGGGCGCCGACGAGGTGGTCGACTACACCGGTACCCGGTTCGAGAAGGAGATCTCCGACATCGACGTCGTGGTCGACCTCGTCGGCGACGAGCACGACGCCACCAGCACCCGCTCGCTCTCGGTGCTGCGCCCCGGCGGCCTGCTCGTCGCCGTCCCCTCCGGCGTCTCGCCGACCCTGGCGGAGCAGGCGCGGGCCCGTGGTCTGCGCGCCGTGCCCTTCCTGGTGGAGCCGGACGGCGCGGCCCTCACCACCCTGGCCGCCCTGGTCGACCGGGGCCGGCTCGTGGTGGAGCTGGCCGCGGTGCACCCGCTGGCCGAGGCCGCCCGGGCGCACCGCGAACTGGCCGAGGGGCGTACCCGCGGCAAGATCGTCCTGCGGGTGGCGGACTGACACCGGGGCCGGCGGATCGCGGCTGACCAGCGCGCGGCACCGGGCCCCTGCCCCGGCGCTCAGCCGGACCGGCCACGCCCTCCCCGCACGCTGCCGCACGCCTCCCCGCACCTCGGCCGGCCCGCCGCCCCGAACGCCCGGCTCCCCGGTGCGGCGGGGGCGCCCGCCGCACCGGGGCCGACGGCGGGCGCCGGTGCCGTCGCCGCGGCGGATCATGCGCGCAGCGGCCGTGGACCAGCCTTTCGAGTGGTCCTGCCGGGCATCTCGCCCTACCCGCGGCTACGACTCGCATGCTGTGACGGCCGCGGTGCCCGCAGGGGCGCCACGGCCGTCTGCGAGGGGGAGGGCGTGGGATGGCTGGGACGAGATCCAGGAGCGGAGCGGGCCGCCGGCGTCGGTGGGCCACCGTCGTCGCGGTCGGTTGCGCCCTGCTCGCCGCGCCGGGCGGCGTGGCGCACGCCGCCGACCCGGCGGGCTGCTCGCGCACCGTCCGTACGGACGGCGACACCGTCGTCTGCGAGCAGGGCATCCCGCGGGGGGCCACCCTGTACGGGACGGACAAGGGGAGGGACACCATCACCGTGCGCGGCGGCGTGGCAGGCGCCCTGCTGCTGGGCGGCAGCGACACCGTGCTGGTGATCACCGGCACACCCGGAACCCGCGGCACGGACGGGCCCGGTGGCCGAGCCGCCGGCGGCCTCCTCGACTTCGACGGCGCCGGTGACGGCGCGGACGGCAGCCCCGGCGGCGCCGGCGGCGCGGGCGTGACGGCCACCGGCCTCGTCCGGCTGGGGGCGGGCGTCAACACCGTCACCGTCACCGGCGGGAGCGGCGGCGCCGGGGGAGCGGGCGGAGGCGGCGGCCACGCCGGCAGCCTGTGGAACACCCGCGGTGGCGACGGCGGCGCGGGAGGCGACGGGGGTGACGGCGCCCCGGGGAACGCCGGCGAGCTGGTGCACGGCGCCGGGCAGGACACCGTCACCCTCACCGGGGGCGGCGGCGGCCGGGGCGGGGACGCCGGCGCCGGCGGCGGCGCGCACCACGCGGGCGGACGCCCCGGCCACGACGGCGGGGGAGGCGACGGCGGCGACGCGGCCCCCGGCAACAGCAGGACCGTCCACCAGACGGGGGACGCGAACACCAGACTCCCCGGCAGCGTCACGCTCAAGGTCACCGGCGGCCCGCCCGGAGCAGGTGGAGCAGGTGAGCCAGGTAAAGCAGGCGGGGCGGGGGCCCGGGCCCCCCACGCCCTCGGCGGCCCGGGCGCCGGCGGATCGCCGGCCGGCGGCAACGCCGGGCCGATCACCGTCGGGCGGGGCTCGGTGAGCGCGCGCGGGCTCTCCGGCGGCGCCGGGAACACCAGCACCATCACGATGATCGGCACGGGCGAGCACACCGTGCGGATCGTCGGGGCGAGCGGGAACACCGGCAACGTCATCGGTTCCGACAGCGGTACCACCGCCATCGAGGCGACCGGCGAGTCCGGCGCCGCGAACACCGGCCGGATCAAGGGCGCCTCGGGAACCGGGACGGCCACCGTGACGCTCACCGGCGGCGCCGCCCGCACCGCCGCGGGCGAGGTCGGCGCGACCGGCAACACCGGAACCGTGGCCGGCGGCCCCGGCCCGGACTCCGTCACGATCAGGGGCGGCGACGGCTCCACGGGCGGCGCCGCCAACGCCGGCACGGTCCGGGGCGACGCCGGCCGGGACACCGTCCGACTGATCGGCGGCGCCGGCACCTCGGCCGGCGGGGCCGCCAACGCCGCCACCGGCGCGGTGGACGGCGGCGAGGGCACCGACAACCTCGGCGCCTCCGGCGGCGTCACGGGCGCTGGCGGCCCGCCGGGCGCCGCCAACCTCGGCCGGATCGACGGCGGCGGTGGTCCGGACGACACCTGCACCCTGACGGGCGGCGGCGGGGGCGGGGTGGTCGACTGCGCGGTGACCCGCACGCCCTGACGCACCGCTGGTCCGCACCCGGGAGGACCGGGCAGGGGGACCGGGCCCGTCTGGCAGCAGGGTCACCCGTACGGCAGCATGGGGAGAGGGGATCACCCTGCGGTTCGGGCGTCGGGACGCCCGCCGCCGGCCAGGCGCCGGGTCGTGCCGCGGCCGGTCCGCCCGAGGACCGGGAGCTTCCCATGACGACACGCCACCAGGTCTACTCCCTGGACGACATCGCCTTCTTCAACGCGGTCAAGGCCGCCTTCGACCAGTACCCCGACGCGAGGGGCCGCTACGCCGTGGCCAGCCTCGCACTGGAGCACGAGATGGGGATCGACTTCGCCAGAAAGACCGCCCACTCCCGGGCGGAGGACGGCCGGATCATCACCGAGTTCGTGGACCGCGACGGTCCGGTGCTCCACTCCACCAGTCACCGGACCTGCCGCAAGTGGGACTGGAACGGTGACTGCCTCGACTGGTGGGAGCCGCCGGTCTGAGCCGGCCGGGCCGGCCGCCCGTCCACAGGCGGCGCCCGTCCGAACCGGCCTGGCGCCGCACAACGCGAGGTGCGGACCGAGATGATCTCGATCCGCACCTGATGCTGCTCCGCCTCCCGAAGAAGACGCTCTGTGTCCGAGGGGGGACTTGAACCCCCACGCCCGATAAAGGGCACTAGCACCTCAAGCTAGCGCGTCTGCCATTCCGCCACCCGGACCGGGTGTCACTGCTCGTTCGTCCTCGTGGCTCAGTGCCGCGCTGACATGGATAACTGTAGCAAAGATCGGCTTGCGGTCCCAAAAACGGCCGGTCCGGAGGTTTGGACCGGCTCCGAGCCTTGAGATACGGGGGTTCTCCTTGGGGTGGGGCGATGGCTGGGAGAGGATGGGCGGACCGTGCTCGCACGGCCCCGGGCGTGGCTCCGGGGTGGCGCGGACCGCGCCGGGCGGGCAAGAGACGACGAGGAGTGACCGTGAGCGACTCGAAGGCGGAGCAGGTGGCCGGCCCGAAGGTGACCGGCGAGTCGGAGGTCGCGGAGATCTGTCGCGACCTGATCCGGATCGACACCAGCAACTACGGCGACGGCTCCGGCCCCGGGGAGCGCAAGGCCGCCGAGTACGTGGCGGAACAGCTGGCGGAGTTCGGGCTGGAGCCGCAGATCTTCGAGTCCGCCAAGGGGCGGGCCTCGACGGTCGTCCGGATCGAGGGCGAGGACCGCTCCCGGCCCGGCCTGCTGATCCACGGCCACACCGACGTGGTGCCGGCCAACGCGGCGGACTGGACGTACGACCCGTTCGCCGGTGAGATCGCCGACGGCTGCGTCTGGGGGCGCGGCGCGGTCGACATGAAGGACATGGACGCCATGACCCTCGCGGTCGTCCGCGACCGCCTGCGGACCGGCCGCAAGCCCCCGCGCGACCTGGTGCTGGCCTTCGTCGCCGACGAGGAGGCGGGCGGCACCTACGGCGCGCGCTACCTGGTGGACAAGCACCCGGGCCTGTTCGAGGGCGTCACCGAGGCCATCGGTGAGGTGGGCGGCTTCTCCTTCACCGTCAACGACCAGGTGCGGCTGTACCTGGTGGAGACGGCCGAGAAGGGCATGCACTGGATGCGCCTCACGGTCGAGGGGCGGGCCGGGCACGGCTCGATGGAGAACGACGACAACGCCATCACCGAGCTCTGCGAGGCGGTGGCGCGGCTGGGGCGGCACAAGTTCCCGCTGCGGATCACCAAGACGGTGCGGGCGTTCCTCGACGAGCTCTCCGACGCGCTGGGCGTCGAGCTCGACCCGGAGAACATGGACGAGACGCTGCGGGTGCTCGGCGGCATCGCCAAGATGATCGGCACCACGCTGCGCAACACCGCGCAGCCGACCATGCTGGGCGCCGGGTACAAGGTCAACGTGATCCCCGGCCAGGCGACGGCCCACGTGGACGGCCGCTTCCTGCCCGGTTACGAGGAAGAGTTCCTGGCCGATCTGGACCGGGTGCTCGGCCCGCGGGTGAAGCGCGAGAGCCTGCACTCCGACAAGGCGATCGAGACCGGCTTCGACGGGGCGCTGGTGGAGGCCATGCAGTTGGCGCTGAAGGCCGAGGACCCGATCGCGCGGGCGGTGCCGTACTGCCTCTCCGGCGGCACCGACGCGAAGTCGTTCCAGGACCTCGGGATCCGCTGCTTCGGCTTCGCGCCGCTGCAGCTGCCGCCGGACCTGGACTTCGCCGGCATGTTCCACGGCGTGGACGAGCGGGTCCCGGTCGACGGGCTGAAGTTCGGCGTCCGGGTGCTGGACCGGTTCATCGACGCCTGCTGACCCGATCCGGTCGGTCGGCCGCGGGTGGGTCGGCCGCCGGTCGCCGGGTGAGCCGCGGCCCGCTCCCGCAGTCCGGGGGCGGGCCGTGCGCATTGTCCGAGCTAATGATTTGCGCCGGACCCGCGGAGATCAAGAGAAACGGTTATTCAGGGAGAACCGCAGTCGCTCGTCCGTGCGAGATCTCACCGTTGCGGGTGAATGGCGACCCCTGTCCGTACCTCGTCCGCCGGACCCTCGTTCATCCCTGTGCAACCCGCTGAAAGGGTTGTGACATCAACAGGAGGAACGATGAACGTCAAGAAGCTCGCCGCTGTCGCCGCCGCCACTGGTGGCCTGGTCCTCGCCGGTGCGGGCATGGCCGCCGCGCACGGCGGCGCCAGCGCGCAGGGTGTCGCCGCCGGCTCCCCGGGCGTGCTGTCGGGCAACCTGATCCAGGTGCCGGTCCACGTGCCCGTCAACGTGTGCGGCAACACCGTCAGCGTCATCGGCCTGCTCAACCCGGCGTTCGGCAACAGCTGCGCCAACCTCTGAGCGCGCGGCGCCGGGGCGCGGGCGGTCGAGGCCGTCCCCGCCCCGGCGTTCGGACGATCAACGTGCCCCCGGGCTGCGGACGAGCCGCGCCCGGGGGCACGTCCTGCGTCCGATCCAGGTCACCGTCCAGAGCGCCATCGCCCGATCGGGTGAAGCGTCGCCGTTCGGCTCAACCTTTGGCACGGCCCCTCGTTGTCCCCTGTGCAGCCGAAGGTGCAGTCGGCAATTCGGTAATTCCGACTTCCAACACGTCTTTTCAACACGTCAGGGGAAAGTATGAGGAATGTAGCCAAGAAGGGGCTCCTCACGGCCGTGGCCACCGGCAGCGTGCTGGCCTCGACCGCCGGCTACGCCTACGCGAGCGCCGAGGCCCACGGGGGCGCGGTCAACTCGCCGGGGGTGGGATCCGGGAACTCCGTCCAGGTCCCGGTCGACGTCCCGGTCAACGCCTGCGGCAACACCGTGGACGTGATCGGCCTGCTCAACCCGGCGTACGGAAACCGGTGCGCCAACGCCGACGCCGGCTCCCGCGGAAACGCCGCCCCGGGCAAGCACGCCGCGGGTGACTCCGAGGCGGGCCGCTCGACGACCGGTGGCGGAGCCCCCGCCCACTCGGCCCCGTCCCAGACCGTCCCCGCCCAGTCCGCGCCGGCCCACTCGGAGCCGGCCCGGCAGGCCGACCAGCGCCCCGGCGGGGACCGGTGGGACGCCTCGGGCATCTCCGGTTCCGGCGCCTCGGCCTCGGGCACCACGGCCGGCTCGCCCGGTGTGCTCTCGGGCAACAGCGCGGCCGTCCCGGTGCACATCCCGGTGAACGCCTGCGGCAACTCGGTGGACGTGATCGGCGCCGGTAACCCGGCCTTCGGCAACTCCTGCGCCAACGTCTCCGTCCCGACGCCGCCGCCCACCACGGAGGAGGAGTGCCCGCCGGAGGAGACGGGCCCGACCCCGCCGCCGGAGACCCCGGGCACCCCGCGGGCCGGTGGCCCGGCCGAGGCCCCCGCCGTCACGCAGGCCGTCGCGCAGACCCCCGCGGTCGTCCCGGCCCAGTCCACCGGGCCGCAGCAGCTGGCCTCCACCGGTGCGGGCGGCGTCGAGATGCTCGGTGCAGCCGGTCTCGCGGCCCTGCTCGGCGGCGGCGTGCTCTACCGCCGGGCCCGGGCCGGAGCCCGCTGACCCTGCCGCCGTGCCGCGCGCCCGGAGCCGTCCTCGACGGCTCCGGGCGCGCGCACGTGCATCGGCTTGGGGCGGTCAGGAGTCCGGCGCCGGGAGGTCGGGCCGCGAGCCGAGGTGGTCGGCCCCACGGGGCGTGATCGACTCCGTGGGGCGCCGGCCGGGTCGGCGGCTCCGGTGGTTCACCAGCTCCGGACCTGCCGGATGATCTTTCGGCGCAGCAGCACGGTGCGACTCCCGTCGGGGAAGAGCCGCAGCCGGTCCAGCTCCCAGTGCCCGTACTCGGCGTGCTCGGTGAGCAACTGCCTGGCGGCGTTTCGGGTCGTGCCGCGCGGCATGCGCAGCGACTGGTACTCGTACTCCGGCTGCCGGACCAGCTTCGGTGGGGTCAAGACTCTCCTCCTGGGGACGCCTGCAGGCAAGCCTAAGGCCTGCCTCCGACAACCGGACCCGGCTTTTTCGGCCGCACTCGGCTCCGGTCACCTGCCGTCACGGTGGCAGCGGCCCCGCCGTCGGCTGACTGCTCCTCAGTTCCGCTGCTCCCGTTGAACGAATACCCCGATCCCGGCATCCGGAAGCGGCCGGCCCGGGGCGGTGGTCGCGGTTCCGCCGGCCCGGTCGGACGGTACAGAAGCATACGGATCGGACATCAGGGGGGAAGTTGCGGTGAAAACGCGGGTGTAGGTGACAACCGCTGTGCGTGGCGGCACCGGAGGGAGATAGCGTCTGCACCATGTCTGATGCCGCGCAGCCAACCATTGCCGAGGTACGCGCCGCCGCCGAGGCGGTCAAGGCCGCCATCGACCGTCATCTGGAAGCGGTGTCCAGCCCCACCGCAGCGGACGATCCCGCCGTGTTCGCCGCCTACGAGCAGCTCGCGTCGGCGGCCATCGTGTACGACCAGCTCCTCTACGAGGTCTACGACGAGGTGACGCCCTTCGAGGTTCCCGGGGACGAGGGCCCGGGCGCGTACCACGGTCCGGACCAGCCGGAGGCGATCAGCGTGCTGATCCGCCGCGACTACCAGATCGCCGACCCGGAGCGGCTGCGGGCCCAGGCCGAGCGGCTCGACGGTTCGCTCACGCCGGGAGGCGGCGGCGCCGGTGGCGTGAACGCGGCGATCGGCGTCCTGTTCGGCGAGTACGAGCCCGACGAGATCGCCGCCCGGAGCGAGGAGTTCGGCCTGGAGGAGGGCGACTCCACGCTCTGGGTCTCGGCGGCCGACCCGGCGGACCCGGGGGAGTGGCTCCCCGAGCCCTTCGAGGGCGCGGACCCGCAGCTGCTGATCTGCCGGTTCGACGTCAGCGAGGTCTACGACGACGAGGAGTCCGAGGAGTGACGGCACGGACGAGAACCACGGGCTGACCGGCCCGCCGACCCCCCGGGGGCTCGCGGGCCCGTCCGGACCGGAACCGGGCGGCGACGGAGCAGATCGCTCCGGCGCCGCCCGGTTCCGTTGCGTCCCGGGTCCGGGACGGGCGCCGCGTCCGGGGCCGACCTAGTAGGCCGGCTCGGCGTTCTCGGCCAGGACCGTGCGCAGCCGGGTCGTCCGCGGCTGGGCCGGGCGTTCGGCGACGGCCTGCGGCAGGGCGGGGCCCGCGGCGTGCACCACCGACAGGTGCCGTTCGGCCCGGCCGAAGGCGGTGTAGACCCACTGCCTGGTGAGCCCGGCGGCCGCGTCGGGCGGCAGGACCACGACCACCCCCGGCCAGCGCCGGCCGACCGCCTGGTGGACGGTCAGGGCCCAGCCGTGCCGCAGCTTGGCCGCCTCGGCGGGGGTGACCGTGGCGCGGGTGCCGTCGGCGAGCTCCAGGTGCAGGCCGGACGCGTCGCCGTCCAGGACTCGGCCGGGCCGCACGACACCCGGAGCGGGGGAGTGGACCACCCGGTCGCCCGGGTCGAACCCGCCGAACCTGCCCGGGCCCGGGTTGAGCCGCGCCTTGGCCGCCGTGTTGAGCGCGCGGGTCCCCGCGGCGCCGCCGTGGCCGGGCGTGAGCAGCACGACCTGCTCGGCGGGGATGCCCAGCGCACGCGGGATGGAGTCGGTGAGCAGCTGGACCGCGCGGTGGACGGCCTCCCCGCCGTCCTGGGCGGTGAGGATCACCACCTCCTTCTCCGGTGCGTCGACCGGCTGCAGTTCGCCGATGCCGACGGCCGAGACCAGCTCGCCGATCGGCCCGAAGTCGGGCGTCCGCGAGGCGACCGCGGGGCAGACCCGGGCGGCCAGCAGGTCGGCGAAGAACCGGCCCGGCCCGGCGGACCAGAGCTGGCCCGGGTCGCCGCTGAGCACCAGGCGGGTGCCGTCGGCCAGTGACTCCAGCAGGGTGGCGGCCAGCTCGGCGTCCAGCAGCGGGGCGTCCAGCACGACCAGCAGGTCGAGGGCGAGCGTGCCGTCGGCCGCCCGGCCGGGGCCGGCGGTGCCCGAGAGCAGGTCGCCGAGGGTGGCGACGTCGGCGGTGGCGCCCGCGGGGAGGAGGCCGGCGAAGGCGTCCCGGCCCTGGTCGGTCCAGGTGGCGGCCCAGGCACGGAGTCCGAGCCGGTGCGCGGCGTCGAGCAGGGCGGCCGGCTCCGCGCGGGAGGCGTCACCGCCGGTGTGGGTCACCAGCGCGCTGTCGGCGACGGCCCTGATCAGCGCGGTCGCCGAGGAGGACGGCGCCGCCGCGGCGGCGGCCTCCCAAGCGGCCGGCCCGGCGGACCGTGCTTCGGACGCGGACGCGGACGCGGACGCGGGGGCGGTCGGTGCGTCGGCCTCGGCGGCGTCGGGCGCTGCCGCGGCCCCGGCATCGCCCTCGCCCTCGGGCTCCTCGGCGCTCTCGGCCACGGCCTCGACTCCGGTCTCCTCCCCAGCCGCGGCCGGGGCATCGCCCTCGCCCGCGCCCTCGGACTCGGCCTCCCCGCTCTCCCCGTCCTCGCCGGGTACGAAGGTGGACATCACCCGGACCAGCCCGTCCGCGAGACTCTCCTCCGCGAGCGCCAGCCGTTCCAGGGCGAGCAGGGTGCGGGTCGGCGGCTCGTCGTCCTCCTCGGAACCGGCGGCGGTGCGCGCCTCGGGGCCGGTGATCTCGTCCTGGAAGGGCATCACCAGGCCGTCGACCACGACCTCCTGGAGGGCGGCGGCGGGCTCCGGCAGGCCGAGCCGTTCGAGGCCGGCGGCCACCTCGCCGATCTCCACCGCGGAGTGCCCGCGCAGGGCGGCCTGCTCCAGCAGCCACGGCACCAGTGCCCGCGCCCGGCGCTGGTCGCCGGGGCCCGCCTCGGCGCCGAGCAGGCCGCGGGCGAAGCCGTCCGCCTGCTCGGGGCGGACGCCGGGCAGGGCGAGCACGGCCCACGGGTCGGCGCGCAGCAGCTCGCCGGCTCCCTCGCCGAACTCGGCCACGGCCGCGCCGGCGAGGTCGGCGGGGGCGCCGCCCGCGGTCAGCACCTCGGCCGCGGCCCGCAGGGCCTGGGCGCGTTGCTCGTCGAGCCGGGCGGCCGGCGGTGCGGCGCGGTCGGGGGCCCCGGCGGCGGTGGCCGGGTCGCCGGTCGCGCCGGCCGGCGGGGTTTCGGAGCGGCCGGCGGGCTGCTGCCCGATCACCCGGATCGCCTCCGCGAGCGCGGCGACCGTGTCCGGGCGGCTGCCCGCCGCGGGCCCGCCCTCCGCCCGGTGGCCGGCCGCGGGCCCCTCGGCGGGCGTGCCGCCGCCCGTCCGGGTGCCGGGGGCGGCGCCGTCCGGAGCGCTGTTCTCTGTGTCGCTCACCATTCGCTCCAAAGGGGTACACCCACTGCTCGGCAGTGGGGCGGCCGCCCCCCCGGGGGGGCGGCCGCGGCCGGGCGTCGTCGGGCGGGGGCGGGTGCCGGGCCCGGACGGACCCTAGAGCTCGCTCCACTCGTGGTCGGGGTAGCGGTGGATCGGCGCCGAGATGTCGTCGAGCGCACCGCGGATCTCATCGGGAAGCGTAAGGGCCTCCACCGACAGCGCCGACTGCAGCTGGGTGACCGTCCGCGCCCCGACCAGCGCGCTCGCCACCCCGGGGCGGTCCCGGACCCAGGCGAGGGCCACCGCGAGCGGGCTGCTGGCGAGACCGTCGGCGGCGGTGGAGACCGCGTCCACGATCCGGCGGCAGCGGTCGTCGAGGTAGGGCTGGACGAAGCCGGAGAGGTACGGGGAGGCGGCGCGGGAGTCCTGCGGCACCGCGTGCCGGTACTTGCCGGTGAGGACGCCGCGTCCGAGCGGGGAGGAGGCCAGCACCCCGACGCCGGCGTCCAGCGCGGCCGGCAGCACTTCGCGCTCGATGCCGCGCTGGAGCAGCGAGTACTCCATCTGCGTCCCCGCGAGCGGGACCCTGGCGGGGTCGGTGCTCTGCCGGGCGGCGGCCTTGGCGAGCTGCCAGCCGCTGTAGTTGGAGACGCCGACGTAGCGCGCGCGTCCGGAGGTGACGGCGATGTCGAGGGCGTGCAGGGTCTCCTCGGTGGGGGTGTCCGGGTCGAAGGCGTGGACCTGCCAGAGGTCGACGTGGTCGGTGCCGAGCCGGCGCAGCGAACCGTCCAGCGCGGCCAGCAGGTAGCCGCGCGAGGTGTCGAAGCGGCGGTCGGAGTCGGGCACGCTGCCGGCCTTGGTGGCGATCACGAGCTCGGAGCGCGGGATCAGGCTGTCGGTCAGGCGGGACAGCAGGTACTCGGCGCCGCCGTCCGCGTACACGTCGGCGGTGTCCACCAGGTTGCCGCCGGCGTCGACGAACTCCTTGAGCTGCTCGGCGGCCTCCTGCTCGTCGGTGTCGCGGCCCCAGGTCATGGTGCCGAGGCCGAGCCTGGAGACCCGCAGCCCGGTGCGGCCGAGGTGTCGCTTTTCCATCGGTCAGGCCCTCCGCTGGCTGGTAAACGCGCTGGTGGGGCGAGCAGTCCCCGCCTCGGCTGAGCGTAGCGGCCACCGCCCGGGCAGGTGCGCAGACCCGCAGAACGGCAGGTCGGGCGACCGACACGCCGATGTGACGCGCGCCACAGCTACCCGCCGGTAGCACTGGGCCGCGCGGCGCGGCTAGTCTCGACGGCGCGCGCCCGTCGCCCACCATCACCGGGACGCCGTGCCGCGCGCGGCTCCTCAACGGAAGGCTTGGCATCCACATGCGACTCGGCATCAACCTCGGCTACTGGGGACTCGGCATGGACGCCGACAACATCGCGGTCGCCCAGGAGGCCGACCGCCTGGGCTACTCGGTCTGCTGGGCCGCCGAGGCGTACGGCTCCGACGCCGCGACCGTCCTCAGCTACGTCGCCGCGAAGACCGAGCGGATCGACGTGGGCTCGGCGATCTTCCAGATCCCCGCGCGCACCCCCGCCATGACGGCGATGACCGCCGCCACCCTGGACACCCTGTCGGGCGGCCGCTTCCGCCTCGGTCTCGGAGTCTCGGGCCCGCAGGTCTCCGAGGGCTGGTACGGCGTGAAGTTCGACAAGCCGCTGGCCCGGACCCGCGAGTACGTCGAGATCATCCGCAAGGCGATGTCGCGCGAGCGGCTCGTCCACGAGGGCGCGAACTGGACGCTGCCGCTGCCCGGCGGCCCCGGCAAGCCGCTGAAGCTGACCGTCCACCCCGTGCGGGAGCACATCCCGCTGTACATCGCCGCGATCGGTCCGAAGAACCTGGAGCAGACCGGCGAGATCGCCGACGGCTGGCTCGGCATCTTCTTCGCCCCCGAGCACGCCGCCCTGTCCCTGGAACCGCTGAAGGCCGGCCGCGCCAAGGTCGGGCAGACCCTGGAGGGCTTCGACCTCTGCCCGACGGTCACCATCTCCGTCGGCGAGGACATCAAGGCCGCCGCGGACTCCCAGCGCTCCTACGCCGCGCTCTACATCGGCGGCATGGGCAGCAAGGACAAGAACTTCTACAACCAGCTCACCCGGCGGATGGGCTACGAGCAGGCCGCCGACGAGATCCAGGAGAAGTACCTCGCGAAGGACTACGCCGGAGCTGCCGCCGCCGTCCCGCACGAGCTGATCGACGCCACCTCGCTGCTCGGCGACACCGCCCGGATCGCCGACCGCATGCAGGCCTACGCGGACGCCGGCGTCACCACGCTGACCCTGGCCCCGGCGGGCTTCACGCTGGAGGAGCGCGTCCAGGCGCTGCGGACGGGCGTGGCGGCACTGGAGCGGGCCGGCCTCGCCGAGTGACCGCCCGCGGCGGCCGGCGGGGACTCCCATCGGCCGCCGCACCCGGCCGCCGCTCCGGCCCCGGCCGGGCGCCCGGCGCTACAGCCAGTTGCTCCGTTTGAACACCCGGTGCAGCACCAGGCAGACGGTGGCCATCAGCACCAGCACCCCGGGGTACCCCCAGGACTGCCGCAGCTCCGGCATGTAGTCGAAGTTCATCCCGTACACGCCGGCGATCAGGGTCGGGACGGCGGCCAGCGCGGCCCAGGCCGAGATCTTCCGCATGTCGCAGTTCTGCTGCACGCTGACCTGCGCCAGGCTGGCGTTCAGGATGTCGGTGAGCAGCCGGTCCATGCCCTCGACCTGGTCGTTGACCCGGCTGAGGTGGTCCGCGACGTCCCGCAGGTACGGCAGGGCGTCGGCCTGCACGACCGGCTCCCCGCCCTGGGCGAGGCGCAGCATCGGCTCCTGCAGCGGGCCGGTGGCCCGGCGCACGGTCACCAGCTGCCGCTTGAACCCGTAGATCCGCTCGGCGATGCCGCCGGCCGGGCGGCCGGGCGCGAACACGTCGGCCTCCAGCTCGTCCAGGTCCGACTCCAGCGCGGTGACGACCTCCAGGTAGCGGTCCACCACGGCGTCGCAGACCGAGTGCAGGACGGCGTCGGGGCCGTGGCGCAGGATCTCCGGCTGCTTCTCCAGGTGCGCCCGCAGCCCGCTCAGGGGGCTGTCCGTACCGTGCCGGACGGTCATCACGAAGGCGTCCCCGGCGAAGATCATGATCTCGCCGGTGCTGACCGCCTGGGTCCCCTCCAGGTGGCCGATCGTCTTGAGCGCCATGAAGAGCGAGTCCTGGTAGGCCTCCAGCTTGGGCCGCTGGTGGGCGGTCACCGCGTCCTCGATGGCCAGCGGGTGCAGCCCGAACTCCTCGCTGACCAGGTCCAGCTCGCCGGTGGTCGGCTCGTAGAGCCCTATCCAGACGAAGCTGTCGCCGGATGCCCGGGCCGCGGCGAGGGCGTCCGAGTAGTCCTCGGGCCCGTCGACACGGTGGCCGTCGCGGTAGGTGGCGCAATCGACGATCATGCCGGACATTCTCCCGTCTCCCCGGCCGGACCGGTATCGGATCCGCTGAAAGCGCACCGTGCCGTTACACGCCCGCCCCGACGGCGGCAGCCCGGGCCGCCCGCGCGTTCCCGCCCGTCACACCCGTCCCGCCCTCACCCCGCCCGGGCCCCCGCCGCACCCTGTGCCGGCTCGCCGGGGGCAGGCCGTAGGCTTGGCCCCATGCCCACCCTGTTGCTCGTGCGCCATGGCCGCTCCACCGCGAACACGGCCGGAATCCTGGCCGGTTGGACCCCCGGTGTGGCCCTCGACGACACCGGACGCGTCCAGGCCGCCGCGCTGGCCGGGCGCCTGACCGGGCTGCCGATCGCCCACGCGGTCAGCAGCCCGCTGGAGCGCTGCCGGCAGACCCTGGAGCCGTTGCTGGCCGGCCGCCCCGAGCTGGCCGCACCGGCACTGGACGAGCGGCTCGGCGAGTGCCACTACGGCGAGTGGACCGGCCGCCCGCTCTCCGAACTGGCCACCGAACCCCTCTGGCGCACCGTGCAGGACCACGCGGCGGCCGCCGCCTTCCCCGGCGGGGAGTCGCTGCGCGAGCTCAGCCACCGGACGGTCACCGCCGTCCGGGAGTGGAACGAGAAGATCGCCGTCGAGCACGGCGAGGACGCCGTCTGGATCGCCTGCTCGCACGGCGACGTGATCAAGGCGGTGGTCGCCGACGCGCTCGGCCTGCACCTGGACCACTTCCAGCGGATCAACGTCGAGCCCTGCTCGGTCACCGCGATCCGCTACACCCCGCAGCGTCCGTTCGTGCTGCGGATGGGGGACACCGGCGACCTCTCCTCGCTGGCCCCGAGGCAGGGCCACCCGGGCGCCCCGGCGGGCGACGCCGTGGTCGGCGGCGACACCGGCGCGCGCTGACCGGGCCCACCGGGTCACGGGCTCCCGCCCCGAGCCCGGCGCCCAGGCCGTAGGGTGACAGTCGGGCCCCGTCCGCACGACGGCCCGGCGGGTACCGCGGCGAGTACCACGCGGTGCCGGCAGCCGAATGATGACGACGCCAGAACGATCCGGAGCGAGAGCGTGCCCCGTCAGGTCTTCTTCTACGACCAGCCCGAACGGTTCGTGGCCGGCACCGTCGGCCAGCCCGGCGCCCGGGCGTTCTACCTGCAGGCCAGCGCCCGAGGCCGGATCACCAGCGTGCTGCTGGAGAAGACCCAGGTCGCGGCGCTCGCCGAGCGCATCGAGGAGGTCCTCGACGAGGCCCTGCGGCGCAGTGGCGGCGATGCCGCCATCCCCGCCGGCGCCCCGGTGGACCTGATCGACACCGCGCCGCTGGACCTCCCGCTGGAGCAGGAGTTCCGGGTCGGCACCATGGCCCTGGCCTGGGACAGTACCGACTCCTGTCTGGTGGTCGAGGCCCAGGCGGTCGTCGAGGGCGACGAGGAGGCCGACGAGGACGGCACCGAGCAGGTCTTCGAGGACGAGGAGAACGGCCCCGACATGCTGCGGGTGCGGCTCAGCGGCGCGATGGCCCGGGTGTTCGCCAAGCGGGCGCTCGACCTGGTCGCCGCGGGCCGCAGGCCCTGCCCGTTCTGCAACCTGCCGCTCGACCCCGAGGGCCACCTGTGCCCGCGCGCGAACGGGTACCGGCGCTGAACGCCGACGCTCCGGCCGGGGCGGACCAGGAGGCACCCGTGGACGATCCCTCGCAGGCGTCCGGGAGCGACCCCGAGCCCGGGTCCGTCCCCGAGGCCGACCCGGTGGCGGGCGCCGCCCTGGCCGCCGACGCCCCGGCCGCCCTGCGGCTGCTGCGCCACGGCGAGCTCACCGTCCACGGCCGGCTCACCGACGCCTCCAACGCGGCCCTGTACTGCTCCGCGACGCTGGACGGCGTCACGGCCCAGTGCGTCTACAAGCCGGTCGCCGGCGAGCGCCCGCTCTGGGACTTCCCCGACGGCACGCTGGCCGGCCGCGAAGTCGCGGCGTACGAGGTGTCGGCCGCCAGCGGCTGGGCGTTGATCCCGCCCACCCTGCTGCGCGACGGGCCGCACGGGCCCGGCATGGTCCAGCTCTGGGTCGAGCCCGATCCGGCCGCCGCCCCGCTGCTAGCCCTGCAGGACCCGGCCGGTCCCGAGGAGGGCTGGCTGCCGATCGTCCGGGCCGAGGTCGGCGGCGGCCGTACCGCGCTGCTGGTGCACCCCGACGACGCCCGGCTGCGCCGGCTCGCCGTGCTGGACGCCGTCCTGAACAACGCCGACCGCAAGGGCGGGCACCTGATCCCCGCCGCCGACGGCCGCGTCTACGGCATCGACCACGGGGTCACCTTCGCCGTCCCGGGCAAGCTCAGGACGCTGCTCTGGGGCTGGGCGGGCACCGCGCTGCCGGCCGAGGCCCTGGAGGTCCTCGGCGGGCTCGCCGCGGCGCTCGACGGGGAGCTCGGCGAGCGCCTGGCCCCGCACCTGACCCGGGCCGAGATCGCCGCCGCCGCCGACCGGACGGCCGCGCTGATCCGCACCGCGACGCACCCGCTGCCCTCCGAGGACTGGCCTTCCATCCCCTGGCCACCGGTCTAGACCTCATCGCCCCCGCACCCTGGACGCCCGCCCGGGCGGGGCACAGACTGCAGCGGTGGACTGTTCAGGGGGCGGCGACGGCGACGAGCGGGAGGCGGCGGGCCGCCGCAGGCGGGAGGCGGTGCCGCGGCACGACCTGGAGGTGCCCGCCCCGCACGTCCTCCCGTTCGCCATCGGCTCCTTCGACACCATCGGGCCGCTCTCCCGGGCCGGGTTCCCGCACCGGCACTCGTTCTACGAGCTGGTCTACGTCACCGGCGGCCGGGGCGCCCACGTCCTGGACCTCGTGCACCGGCCGCTGCGGCCCCCGCACCTGTGCGTGATCACGCCGGGCCAGGTGCACTACTGGGACGGCGCCGAGGGGCTCACCGGGTGGGTCGCGCTGTTCAACGAGGACTTCCTGCTCGACCACCCGGAGGACGCCGCCGCCCTGCGGCTGCTCGCCGGCAGCCCGTGGCTGCACCCCGGGGTCGAGGCCGACGCCCTGGCGGCCCTCTTCGCCGAACTGGAGCGGGAGTACGGCTCCGCGTTGCCCGGGCACGCCGGCGTGCTGCGCGCCTACCTGCACATCCTGGTGGTCCGCGCGGCCCGGGCGCTCGCCCAGGAGCCGCCGCAGCCGGCCGGCCGGGCGGCCGAGCTGGCCGCCCGGTTCACCCTGCTGGTCGCGGCCGAGGGCCCGGTGGAGCGGCAGGTGGCCTGGTACGCGCGGGAGCTGGGGGTGTCGGTCGGGCACCTGCACAGCCTGCTCAAGGAAGCGACCGGCCGGACACCGGGTCAGCTGATCCGCAACCGGCAGACGCTGGAGGCCAAGCGGCTGCTGCTGAGCACCGACCTGACGGTGCGCCAGGTCGCCCGCGAGGCGGGCTTCGCGGACCCGGCGTACTTCTGCCGCTTCTTCCGGCGGGAGACCGGCGTGACGCCGGGTGAGTTCCGCACGGGGGGCGCAGAAAAGCACCACGATCCCAGGATCCCGTCCATCGCGACCCCGCCGGCCCGCCCGTAGGTTGGCTGCAGCTCCCCACCACGGTCCCGCCGGGGGTGGCACCGTGGCGCTCGGGAGGCGCCGCGGTCCATCCCGGCGCACGGCCGGCGCCGGGCTCCTTGCCTGTCATGCGCATGCCTTATCCGGGGCGTGCGACCCACCATCCCCACCACCCGAAGGAGTCGGTGCATGTCCCCCACAGACGCCCGCGACCCCCGAGACACCGCGGACGGGCGCGAGGCCCCCGACCGCCTGATCAGTCGCAAGACCGTGCTCAAGGCGGCCGTGCTGGCCGGTGCCACGCCGCTCCTGATCGGCGGCGGAGTCGCCCTCGCCCGGGACCTCGGCCCCGGCGGCGGCCCGCTCGCCCTCACCCCCAGCTGCGACGACGGCGACCACCCCACCATCGAGCAGACCGAGGGCCCGTACTTCAAGCCGAACTCCCCGCTGCGCACCTCACTGGTGACCGCGGGCACCCCGGGGACGCCGCTGACGGTCAGCGGGTACGTCTTCGGACGGGCCTGCCTGCCGATCGCCGGTGTCCTGCTCGACTTCTGGCAGGCCGACGTGAACGGGGCCTACGACAACGTCGGATTCACCTTCCGCGGCCACCAGTTCACCGACGCCCGGGGCGCGTTCAGCCTGACCACCATCGTCCCCGGCCTGTACCCGGGCCGGACCAGGCACATCCACGTCAAGGTGCAGGCCCCGGGCCGGCCCGTCCTGACCACCCAGCTGTACTTCCCCGGCGAGCCGCGCAACAGCACCGACACGATCTACGATCCGGCGCTGCTGATGACCGTGCAGCAGGTCGGCTCGGGGCGTCAGGGCACCTTCGACTTCGTCCTCAACGTGCCGCAGACGCCGTCCCCGTCCGGCAGCCCCAGCAGCAGCCCGACCAGTGCGTCGCCGCGGCCCACCCAGAGCCCCACCGCCCAGCCGTCCGGGACCTGGCAGGCGGGCACCGTCTACGCGGCCGGTGACCGCGTCACCTACGGCGGGGTCGCCTACCGCTGCCTCCAGGGGCACACCGCGATGACCGGGTGGGAGCCGCCGAACGTCCCCGCGCTCTGGCAGCGCGGCTGACGGCCGGGAGCTGACGGCCGGGGGTCGACGGCCGGGCGCGACGGTGCCTCGATCGGTCCAACCGTCCGTCCGCCCGCCCGGCAGTCGGCCGGCCCGCCCGGCGGCCCCGCCCCCCCGCGGGCCCGCCGGGCGGGCCGGCGCGCTCCGGGTGGGCCCCGGGTGCCCCGCCCCACGGACAGCCCGGCGGTGGCCGGACGGCAGGGCCCCACACCCCGCCGGCCGGCCCGCCGTCGGGCCCCGTACCGTCCGGTCGGTCGGTGCGAACGGATTCCGGCCGATCTCGCACACTGGTTAGGCTTTCAAATGATCGCAAGGTTAGAGTCGGTTCCATGCATGCCTGGCCCGCCTCCGAGGTTCCCGCCCTGCCTGGTCAGGGGCTCCCCCTTCGTATCCACGACACCGCCGCGGGCTGTATCCGGGAGGTCGTGCCGCAGGACGGCACCGCCCGGATCTACGTCTGCGGAATCACCCCCTACGACGCGACCCACATCGGCCACGCCGCCACCTACAACACCTTCGATCTCGTGCAGCGCGTCTGGAAGGACGCCGGCCATGAGGTCCTGTACGTGCAGAACGTCACCGACGTGGACGACCCGCTGCTCGCCCGTGCCGTCGAGACCGGCCAGGACTGGGTGGCCCTCGCCGAGCGTGAGACCGCGCTCTTCCGCGAGGACATGACGGCGCTGCGGATGCTCCCGCCGGCCCACTACATCGGCGCCGTCGAGTCGATCCCGTGGATCGTCCCGCTGGTGCAGAAGCTCCTGGCGAGCGGCGCCGCGTACGACCTGGACGGCGACATCTACTTCTCGGTCGAGTCGGACCCGCGCTTCGGCGAGGTCTCCGGACTCACCCGCGAGGAGATGCGTCCGGTCTTCGCCGAGCGCGGCGGCGACCCGGAGCGCCCCGGCAAGAAGCACCCGCTGGACGCGCTGCTCTGGCTCGCGGCCCGACCCGGCGAGCCCGCCTGGGACACCGAGCTCGGCCACGGCCGGCCCGGCTGGCACATCGAGTGCGTCGCGATCGCCCTGAAGTACCTGGGCATGTCGTTCGACATCCAGGGCGGCGGCAGCGACCTCTCCTTCCCGCACCACGAGATGGGCGCCGCGCACGCCCAGATCGCCACCGGCGAGCACCCCTACGCCCAGGCGTACGTGCATGCCGGTCTGGTCGGGCTGGACGGGCACAAGATGTCCAAGTCCCGGGGCAACCTGGTCTTCGTCTCCACCCTGCGCCGTGAGGGCGTGGACCCGGCGGCGATCCGCCTGGCCCTGCTCGGCCACCACTACCGGACCGACTGGGAGTGGACCAAGGCCACCCTGGACGAGGCCCAGGAGCGGCTGGCCCGCTGGCGTGCGGCCGTCTCCCGCCCTGACGGTCCGTCCGCGGACGCCCTGCTCGCGGACGTCCGCGCGGCGCTGGCCGAGGACCTGGACACGCCCACCGCGCTGGCCGCGGTGGACCGTTGGGCCGAGGCGCAGGCCGCGACCGGCGGTGACGACATCGGCGCGCCCGGCCTGGTCTCGCGGACGGTGGACGCGCTGCTCGGCGTCGCACTGTAGGGCCGGCGCGCTGCTCGGCGTCGCACGGTAGGGCCGGCGCGCTTCCCGGCGTCGGCCTGTCGGGCCGGCCCGCTGCCCGTGGAACGCCGAAGGGGCGTCAGGAGATCCTGACGCCCCTTCGGCGTGTCCGGTGTGCCGGTGCGCGGCTCAGTCCTCGGTGCCCGCCTCGGGCTCGTCCTCGCCGGTCTTGGTGTCGGTGGCGCCGGGCTCCGGCTCGGCCGGCCGCTCGGCGGTGGCGTGGCCGGCGACCGGCTTCTCGCCGGTCGGGCCCAGGTTCTCCCGGCGGCGCAGGTAGCGCTCGAACTCGCGGGCGATGGCGTCGCCGGACGCCTCCGGGAGCTCGGCGGTGTCCTGGGCCTCCTCCAGCTGCTGCACGTACTCGGCCACCTCGCTGTCCTCGGCGGCCAGCTGGTCCACCCCGAGCTGCCAGGCCCGGGAGTCCTCGCCGAGCTCGCCCGGCGGGATCCGCAGGTCGAGCAGGTCCTCCAGCTTGTTGAGCAGCGCGAGGGTCGCCTTGGGGTTCGGCGGCTGCGCGACGTAGTGCGGCACGGCCGCCCACAGCGTCACGGCCGGCACCCCGGCGTGGGTGCAGGCCTCCTGGAGCACGCCGACGATGCCGGTCGGGCCCTCGTAGCGGCTCTCCTCCAGGTCCAGGGTGCGGGCCAGGTCGGGGTCGGAGGTGACCCCGCTGACGGGCACCGGGCGGCTGTGCGGGGTGTCGCCCAGCAGCGCGCCGAGGATCACCACCAGCTCGACGCCCAGCTCGTGGGCGAAACCGAGCAGCTCGTTGCAGTAGGAGCGCCAGCGCATGCTGGGCTCGATGCCGCGCACCAGCACCAGGTCCCTGGTCTTCGGCTCGGTGACCCGGACCACCGAAAGCCGGGTGGTCGGCCAGGTGATCCGGCGGATGCCGCCGTCCAGCCAGACGGTCGGCCGGTTCACCTGGAAGTCGTAGTAGTCCTCCGCGTCCAGGGCGGCGAAGACCTTGCCGCTCCAGGTCTCGTCCAGATGGGCCACGGCCGCCGAGGCCGCGTCACCGGCGTCGTTCCAGCCCTCGAAGGCGCACACCATCACCGGGTCGATCAACTCGGGAACATCTTCCAGCTCGATCACCCAGCGTCTCCCTCCGGTCGGCCGGCGGCCGTGCGCCCGGCCCTCCCGGGCCTGCAAGGGCGCCGTTGGCCGGCTGCCGACTGTCGAACCTCTCCACCCATGGAGCCGCTCGCCCCATGGTCCCTACCTGCCCAGCCTACGGGCTTTGATGCCTGCGGCAGGTGCCGGACGGCAGGCCCGGAGGGTCATTTTGCGGGAGTGCCGGGTGTCGATCCAACGGTTAAAGGGGCAGCTCCGCGGGCAGGCGTGCCCGGTTGCCCCGCTGGTCCGGGCCGGATGGAGGTTTGCAATTTTTCGCAAGGAAATTGCGCTTTCCGTCGTATACTCGCAAACATGACACGACGACTTGCTCAGGTGGCCCAGAAGGTCGGGGTGAGCGAAGCCACGGTCAGCCGTGTGCTGAACGAGAAGCCCGGCGTCTCGGAGGCGACCAGGGCCGCGGTGCTGACGGCGCTCGACGTCCTGGGGTACGAGCGGCCCACCCAGTTGCGCGGCGAGCGGGCCCGGCTGGTCGGCCTGGTGCTGCCCGAGCTGCAGAACCCGATCTTCCCGGCCTTCGCCGAGGTGGTCGGCGGGGCGCTCGCGGGCCAGGGCTTCACGCCCGTGCTCTGCACCCAGACGGCCGGCGGCGTGTCCGAGGCGGACTACGTCGACCTGCTGCTGGAGCAGCACGTCTCCGGGGTGGTCTTCTTCGGTGGCCTCTACGCCCAGCAGGACGCCCCGCACGAGCACTACGACCGGCTCGCGGAGCGCAGCCTGCCCACGGTCCTGCTGAACGCGGCGATCGACGACCTGGACTTCCCCCGGGTCTCCTGCGACGACGCGGTGGCGGTCGAGCAGGCGATCGGCCACCTCAAGCAGCTCGGCCACCGGCGGATCGGCATGGTGCTCGGCCCGGCCGACCACATGCCCTCCCGCCGCAAGCTGGCGGCGGCCCGGGCCGCCGCCGAGCGGGCCGGCCTGGAGCTGCCGGACGAGCTCGTCGAGCGCGCCCTGTTCAGCCTGGAGGGCGGCCAGGCCGCGACCACCCGGTTGCTGCGGCGCGACGTCACCGGCATTGTCTGCGCGAGTGACCCGCTGGCGCTCGGCGCGGTGCGGGCCGTGCGCCGCGCCGGCCTCTCCGTGCCGGACGACGTGTCGGTGATCGGGTACGACGACTCCGCGTTCATGACCTGCACGGACCCGCCGCTGACCACCGTCCGGCAGCCGATCGAGGCGATGGGCCGGGCGGCCGTCGAACTGCTCGCGGGGGAGATCGCGGGCGTCAAGGTCACCCACGACGAGCTGCTCTTCGAGCCCGAGCTGGTGGTCCGCGGCTCCACGGCGCCGGTCCGGGTGCGGGTCTGACGTCCGAAGGCAACGGCGGCCCGGTAGTGCGAGCGGGTCCGTGAGGGAGGGCGGGTGCTTCGGCGCCCGCCCTCACTGACGTCTACGGGCTGACGTCTACGGGCTGACGTCTACGGCGCTGACGTGTACGGGGCTCACGCGTACGGCCTCACGACCACGGGTCTCACCGACCGCCGCCCCGGTCGTCCGGGATCCGGCGCTCCGCGATCGGCCGGTTGCGTGATCCGGTGGCGCTCGTGCGGCCGGCCGTCGGTGCCCGCGCCCGGCCCGCTACGGCACTCCGCCCCCGCCGGCGCCCGGCTCCGACCCGTGCCCGTCGCCATCCGCGCCCGGGTCGGCGCGGGGCCGGAGTCACGCGATGATGGAGTCAGGGGGCCGGACGGCAGAGGAGGAAGCCGTGCCGACGAGATGGCCGCTGATCGTCCTCGGGGTGCCGGTTGCGATCGGCGCGACGGTGTTCGCGCTCGGCCGCCGCCTGCCGCTGGAGCACCGGGCCCGCAGGTCGCTGGAGGTGCACCGGCCGCCCGCGGTGGTCTGGGACGCCCTCACCGACATCGACCGCTACCCGCTCTGGCGGCCCGGTGTGCACCGGGTGGAGCGCCTGCCGGACGACGCCGGCCGGGTCTGCTGGCGCGAGTACGCGAGCCACGGTGACATCGCCTACGAGCTGGTGGACGCGACCGAGCCGCTGCGGCTGGTCACCGCGATCGCCGATCCGCGGCTGCCGTTCGGCGGCACCTGGACGTACGAGATCACTCCGTGGCCGGGCGGCTGCACCGTCTGCATCGTCGAGCGGGGCGAGATCCGGAACCCCTTCTACCGCTTCGTCGCGCGCTACCTGACCGGGTACACCGCGGCGCTGGAGCGCTACCTCGCCGCACTGGCGGTGCACCTCGGCGCGGAGCGCCGGGACACCGCGGAGCGCCGCCGCGACGCCCGTACGTGACCCGGGACACCCGCCGGGGCATGGCATTCCTGGACACCTGTCCATAAACTGTGGACAGGTGTCCATCAGGATGCCCCGACGCTGTCCCGAAAGGCGGTGAGTGGTCGTGCAGACCACCGCGAACGTGCTGGTCGGCCTGGTGGCCGCGCTCCACGGCTACATCCTGGTGCTGGAGATGTTCCTGTGGCAGCGCCGGCCCGGCCGCGAGCTGTCCGGCTTCGACGCCGAGACCGCCCGCCTCACCGCGCCGCTCGCCGCCAACCAGGGTCTGTACAACGGCTTCCTCGCGGCGGGACTGCTCTGGGGCCTGATCGCCGCCGACCCCACCGGCTACCGTGTGCAGGTGTTCTTCCTGAGCTGCGTCCTGGTCGCGGGCCTCTACGGCGGCGCCACCGCCAACCGGCGGATCCTCCTCGCCCAGGCACTGCCCGGCGCCGTCGCCCTGGGCGCCGTCCTGGTGGCCGGATGACCGAGGCCCGTCCGCCGGCAGCCGACCCCCGGGCCGAACGCACCCGGGAGCGGCTGCGGCTGGCCCTGCTCGCGGAGTGCGCCGAGCGCCCGCTCGCCGCGGTCAGCGTCTCCGCCGTGGTCCGCCGGGCGGGGCTCGGCCGGGCCACCTTCTACCTGCACTACGAGGACCTCCAGGCCCTCGCGGTGGACGCCTGCGCCGAGGTGGTCCGGCAGGCCGTGGACGCCCTGCACGCCTGGCGCGGGCTGCCGGACCCGGCCGCGCCGCCGCCGGCCCTGGCCGCGTTCTTCACCGACGCGGCGCTACACGGCACGCTCTACCGCAGCCTGCTGGGCCCCGGCGGCAGCGGCCCGCTGGGGGAGCTGCTCCACCGGGAGCTGCGCGAGCGCAGCCGCACCGAGCGCGAACTCGCCGGCGCCCGGCACGCCGACCTGGTCGCCACCGCGGTGGCGGCCACCTTCACCGGCGTCCTGGCCGACTGGCTGCACGAGCGGGTCGAGGCCGAGCCCGGCACGATCGCCGCCGACGTCTGGCGGCTGCTGATCGCGCTGCACCGGGCGGTGCCCTGAGGCTCCCGCCGGCCGGTCAGCCGACCCAGCCGTCGCGGTAGGCCGACCAGTGCTCGGGGGTGGAGGCGAAGTCCACGTACAAGGCGAGGCCGAAGGCCTGCCGGGTCGGGTCGTTGCGGCCGAGCGAGAGCCGGGCCCCTCGCACCGCGGCCCGGACGGTCTCCGCCGAGCCGTAGTGGCCCCACTTGTCCTCCCAGAAGGCGGGCAGCCCCATCAGCAGGTCGACCCCGGGCGGGGTCACCTCCAGCGCGAGCGTGGTCTGCTGGGCGACGTACCCGCCGTAGAGCGACTCCAGCACCATGCTGGTGTCGTACGACATCACCGCGATCTGGTCCACCCGGCGGGCGGTCTCGGCGAAGTACGCCTGGGACCACCACTTGCCGTGGCCGCTGAGGCCGGTGGTCAGCACGTGCAGGCCGGGCAGCGGGTCGATCTGCGGGGCGGCCACCGACAGCGGCACGCCGCGGCCGGAGGTGACGGCCCGCACCTGGTCGAGCAGGGCCAGCCAGCCCCGCGAGCCCGGGCGGATCGGCTCCATGTCGAAGTGGACGCCCTCGAAGCCGAGGTCCAGCACCTGCCGGGCCGAGGCGGTGACCCGGTCGCGCGAGGCGGCGTCCTCCAGGTCCAGCCCGGTCTTCTCCGGCTCCACCACGTCGCCCAGCCAGGACTGCACCCGCACGCCGGGCATCGCCCGGTGCACGGCCCCGACGAACCAGGCGGCCCGCGGGTGGAGGGCGGCCGGCAGGCTGCCGTCGTGCTCCAGCGGGCCGGTGTGCACGTACAGGTCGCGGATCCCGGTGCCGGCGAGGCGCCGCGCCAGCGCGGTGACGTCCTCCTCACCCTTTCGGCCGTCGACCCAGGCGTGGCCCAGCCAGACGGCGTCCCGGCCCCGGGTGCGGGCCCCGTCGGCCGGGTCGCCCGCGTACTGCAGCCGCAGGGCGACGGCGGCCGAACCCACCGGGAGCACCAGCACACCCAGTGCCACCAGCACGGCGAGCAGGCTCCGGCGGGTGCGCGACAGCCTCCGCCAGCGGGCCCGCGCGGCCCCCGCCGCGCGCCTCGGCCGTCCCAGGATCGACGTCATTTCCAGTCCCCCGTCTTGATCGAACGCTCAGGATACGAAACGGTCCGCCGGTCTCCGGGCGCGGACGGATACCCTGGCCAGGTGCGTCCCCGACTCAGCGGGGCGCAAAGCCGACAGCCGTCGCACCCAGGGAGAAGCCCCATGGCCACTGCAGCCACCCCGTCCACCGTCCAGCAGGAGCGCGCGAGCGCCCTGCGTGAAGCCCTCGTCACCCGGGTCGTGGTGGCGGACGGCGCGATGGGCACCATGCTCCAGGCGCAGGACCCGACCCTGGAGGACTTCCAGGACCTGGAGGGCTGCAACGAGGTCCTCAACATCACCCGCCCCGACATCGTGCGCTCCGTCCACGAGGCGTACTTCGCGGTGGGCGTGGACTGCGTGGAGACCAACACCTTCGGTGCCAACCTTTCGGCGCTGGGTGAGTACGACATCCCGGAGCGGATCTTCGAGCTCTCCGAGGCGGGCGCCCGGATCGCCCGCGAGGTGGCCGACTCCTACGAGGACGGACGCACCCGCTGGGTGCTCGGTTCGATCGGGCCGGGCACCAAGCTGCCGACGCTCGGCCACATCCCTTACGCGACCGTGCGGGAGGGGTTCCGGCAGAACGCGGCCGGCCTGATCGCGGGCGGCGCCGACGCGCTGCTGGTGGAGACCAGCCAGGACCTGCTGCAGACCAAGGCGGCCGTCCTGGGCAGCAAGCAGGCGCTGGCCGACGCCGGGCTGGACCTGCCGCTGATCGTCCAGGTCACCGTGGAGACCACCGGGACCATGCTGCTGGGCTCCGAGATCGGCGCCGCGCTGACCGCGCTGGAGCCGCTGGGCGTCGACTACATCGGGCTGAACTGCGCCACCGGCCCCGCCGAGATGAGCGAGCACCTGCGCTACCTGGCGAAGAACGCCCGGGTCGGCCTCTCCTGCATGCCGAACGCCGGTCTGCCGGTGCTGGGCAAGGACGGCGCGCACTACCCGCTGACCCCCGCCGAGCTGGCCGACGCGCACGACGTCTTCACCCGCGAGTACGGCCTCTCGCTGGTCGGCGGCTGCTGCGGCACCACCCCCGAGCACCTGCGCCAGGTGGTCGAGCGGGTGCGCGGGCGCGAGATCGCCCCGCGGGACCCGCAGCCCGAGCCGTCCGCCTCCTCGCTCTACCAGTCGGTGCCGTTCCGCCAGGACACCTCCTACCTGGCGATCGGCGAGCGGACCAACGCCAACGGCTCCAAGAAGTTCCGCGACTCGATGCTGGCCGGCGACTGGCAGGCCTGCGTGGAGATCGCCCGCGAGCAGATCCGCGACGGCTCCCACCTGCTGGACCTCTGCGTCGACTACGTCGGCCGCGACGGCGTCGCCGACATGAAGGAGATCGCCGGCCGGCTGGCGACCGCCTCCACCCTGCCGATCGTGCTGGACTCCACCGAGACGGACGTGCTCCGGGCCGGACTGGAGATGCTGGGCGGCCGCGCGCTGCTGAACTCGGTGAACTACGAGGACGGCGACGGCCCGGACACCCGCTTCGGCAAGGTCGCCGCCCTCGCCCGGGAGCACGGCGCCGGCCTGGTCGCGCTGACCATCGACGAGGAGGGCCAGGCCCGGACCGCCGAGAAGAAGGTGGCGATCGCCGAGCGGCTGATCGAGCAGCTGGGCCGCGAGTACGGCGTCGCCGAGTACGACATCCTGGTCGACTGCCTGGCCTTCACCCTGGGCACCGGGCAGGAGGAGTCGCGCCGCGACGGCGTGGAGACCATCGAGGCGATCCGCGAGCTCAAGCGCCGCCACCCGGCCGTGCAGACCACGCTGGGCCTGTCCAACATCTCCTTCGGCCTCTCCCCGGCGGCCCGCCAGGTGATCAACTCGGTGTTCCTGCACGAGTGCGTCGAGGCCGGACTGGACTCGGCGATCGTGCACGCCTCCAAGATCCTGCCGATGGCCCGGATCCCCGAGGAGCAGCGCAAGGTCGCCCTCGACCTGGTCTACGACCGCAGGTCCGAGGGCTACGACCCGCTGCAGCGGCTGCTGGAGCTGTTCGAGGGCGTCTCGGCGGCCTCCAGCGCGGCGTCCAAGGCGGAGGAACTGGCGGCGCTGCCGCTGGAGGAGCGCCTGCAGCGGCGGATCATCGACGGCGAGCGCAAGGGCCTGGAGGCGGACCTCGACGAGGCGCTGACCGAGCGTCCGGCGCTGGAGATCGTCAACAGCACGCTGCTGGCCGGCATGAAGGTGGTCGGCGAGCTGTTCGGCTCGGGCCAGATGCAGTTGCCGTTCGTGCTCCAGTCGGCGGAGGTCATGAAGACCGCCGTCGCCCACCTGGAGCCGCACATGGAGAAGTCCGACGACGAGGGCAAGGGCACCATCGTGCTGGCCACCGTCAAGGGCGACGTCCACGACATCGGCAAGAACCTGGTCGACATCATCCTGTCGAACAACGGCTACACCGTCGTGAACCTGGGCATCAAGCAGCCGGTCTCGGCGATCCTGGACGCCGCGCAGGAGCACCGGGCCGACGTGATCGGCATGTCCGGCCTGCTGGTGAAGTCCACCGTGATCATGAAGGAGAACCTCCAGGAGCTCAACCAGCGGGGGCTCTCGGCGGACTTCCCGGTGATCCTCGGCGGCGCCGCCCTGACCCGGGCCTACGTCGAGCAGGACCTGCACGAGATCTACGAGGGCGAGGTCCGCTACGCCCGGGACGCCTTCGAGGGACTGCGCCTGATGGACGCGCTGATCGCGGTCAAGCGCGGGGTGCCCGGCGCGAGCCTGCCGGAGCTGAAGCAGCGCCGGCACGCCCGGGTCGAGGTCGTGGAGGAGCAGGAGGAGAACCTCGGCCAGATCCGCTCGGACGTCGCGGTCGACAACCGGGTGCCCGAGCCGCCGTTCTGGGGCGACCGGATCGTCAAGGGCATCCCGTTCGCCGACTACGCCTCCTGGCTGGACGAGGACGCGCTGTTCAAGGGCCAGTGGGGCCTGAAGGCGGCGCGCAGCGGCGAGGGCCCCTCGTACGAGGAGCTGGTGGAGACCGAGGGCCGGCCGCGGCTGCGGATGTGGCTGGACCGGCTGCAGACCGAGGGCTGGCTGGAGGCGGCCGTGGTCTACGGCTACTACCCGGCCGCGTCCAAGGGCGACGACCTGCTGGTCTACAACGAGGACGGCAGCGAGCACACCCGGTTCACCTTCCCGCGCCAGCGGCGCGGGCGCCGGCTCTGCCTGGCGGACTTCTTCCGCCCGGAGGAGTCGGGCGAGAAGGACGTGCTGGGCCTGCAGGTGGTCACCATGGGCAACCGGATCTCGGAGGCCGCCAACGAGCTCTTCAAGGCCGACGCCTACCGCGACTACCTGGAGCTGCACGGCCTGTCCGTCCAGCTGGCGGAGGCGCTCGCCGAGTTCTGGCACGCCCGGGTCCGCTTCGAGCTGGGCTTCTCCGGCGAGGACCCGCAGGACGTCAAGGACATGTTCGCGCTGAAGTACCGCGGCGCCCGGTTCTCGCTCGGCTACGGGGCCTGCCCCGAGCTGGAGGACCGCGCCAAGATCGCCGAGCTGCTGAAGCCGGAGCGGATCGGCGTGGTGCTCTCCGAGGAGTTCCAGCTCCACCCGGAGCAGTCCACCGACGCGATCGTCATCCACCACCCGGAGGCGAAGTACTTCAACGCGCGCTGACCCGCCGACGCCGGGGGCGGCCCGAACCGCCCGCCCCCGGTGCGTGGGTGTCAACGCGCGGTAACCCGGGTGTCGCACAGCGTTCGCCGCATTTCGACGAACCGGGCGTATCCTGGATCATCCTGAACGGGCCGGTCCGCTCACCAGCGGGCCGGCCCGTGCCATCCCCGGAGGCAGATCCGGGTGTGCGCGAACGGAAGGACTCCCACCATGACGACCATCTCCACCGCCACCCGCGTCCTCGACCACGGCGACGGGCCAGGCCTGCAGGCGGTGCTGCTGGACATGGACGGGACCCTGGTCGACACCGAGGACTTCTGGTGGCAGGCGGAGGTGTCGCTGTTCGCCGAGCTGGGCCACGCGCTGGACGAGAACGACCGGGCGCACGTGGTGGGCGGTCCGATGACACGGGTGATCGACTACCTGCTCTCCAGCACCGGGGTGGACCTCGCGCCGGCCGACCTCACCACGCTGATCAACCAGCGGTTCGTGGACCTGCTGGCCGGCGGGGTGCCGCTGATGCCGGGTGCCGAGCGGCTGCTCAACACGCTGGCCGCGCACGGGGTCCCGGCGGCGCTGGTGTCGGCCTCGCACCGGCACATCATCGACATCGTGCTGGCCACCCTCGGCACCCACCACTTCGCCTTCTCGCTCGCGGGCGACGAGGTGCCGCGCACCAAGCCGCACCCGGACCCGTACCTGGAGGCGGTCCGCCGCTTCGGGGCCGAGCCCGCCCGCTGCGTGGTGGTGGAGGACGCCCCGACCGGGGTGGCGTCGGCCGAGGCGGCCGGCTGCCCGGTGATCGCGGTGCCCTCGGTGGCGGTGATCGAGCCCGCTCCCGGCCGGCTGGTGCTGCCCTCGCTGGAGCTGGTCGACCTGGACGTCCTGCGGTCGCTGGTGGCCTCGCGGGTGTGACGCACGCCTGACGGTGTGACGGGCCCGGCGTCCGGCCGTCCTGGTGCCCGACGGCCTGGAAGGGTGACGGTCCGGGGGCAGCGGCGCCCGTGACGGCCGGTCGGCCCCGGGCCGGCCGCCGCGTGACGGCCGGTCGACGTGCCGGTCGACGTGCGGGTCCGGCCGGGCGGTGGCGGGCTGACGGGCCGACGGGTGCGGGTCTCGCGGACGGCGTCGCGGGCCGACGTCACCGGGACCGTCCCGGGCGGTGCCCGGGTGCGAGGGCCTGATCCGACCGGCCGCGTCCTATCCCTCGCACTTGTGTGATTGTCGTCTCATTGTCAACCTCCCCTACTGGTCGGTAGCCCCCGGTTGTTGACGGGACGTGCCCCTCGTCCGGGGAGAAATCGGGCATTGGCTGACAACTCGTCGGTTCGAGTGCGCCCTCGCCCCTCGGAGGGTCTCGATCCGGCCCCGCACGGGTGGGGGCGATCCGTGGCCGATGTGGCACGCTACTTCCGATCGATTCCCCTCAGCGGTCGCCACCAGCCGAGCCACCACGCCCGGCCGGCAGATCGCTGTGGCCCCACACCCTCACGCCGTGCCACCACCGAAGACGGGCAACCCCGTCCGGTCCGTGGTCGCGCGGCATCCGGCCACACCGCACTCCCGATCGGGAGAGCCTGCGCGGAGGCCACCGGCAGACACCGCCGGCCGCACCGAGAAGGACGCCACCCCCATGACTTCAGCTCAACGACTGGCAGCGCTCACCTGTGCCGGACTGGTCGCCACCACGGTCGCGGGCTGCGGCTCGGTCACCAAGGCCGTCACCGGCTCCGACCCGGGTGGGGCGATCGTGATGGGGACGACCAGCGTCACCAACGTGCTGGACCCGGCGGGTGCCTACGACAACGGCTCCTGGCTGCTGCTGCACAACACCTTCCAGTCCCTGCTGAAGTTCCCGGCCGGCAGCTCCGCGCCGAGCCCGGACGCCGCGCAGTCCTGTGAGTTCACCGGGAGCGACGCCACCACCTACCACTGCACCCTGCGGGCCGGCCTGAAGTTCTCCAACGGCCACCCGCTGACCGCCCAGGACGTGGTCTTCTCCATCGAGCGGATGAAGAAGATCAAGGACGACAACGGCCCGTCCTCGCTGCTCGACTCCATCACGTCGGTGCAGGCCAAGGGCGACACCGAGGTCACCTTCCAGCTCAGCCAGCCGGACGCGGTGCTGCCCGCCAAGCTGGCCAGCTCGGCCGGGGCGATCGTCGACCACCAGGTGTTCCCGGCCGACAAGCTGCTGCCCAACGACAAGCTGGTCGGCTCCGGTCCGTACAAGATCGACAGCGTCGAGACGATGGCCGCCGAGGGCGGCACCAAGGTGCCGGGCAAGGTCACGCTGGTCGCCAACGAGCAGTACAACGGCGACGAGAAGCTGCGGAACAAGAAGTTCACGCTGCGGTACTTCCTCAAGGGCGCCGACCTCAAGACCGCGCTGGACACCGGTGAGGTCGACCTCACCGACAACAGCCTCGACCCGGGTGCCGGCGCGCAGTACCTGGCGGACCAGCAGGCCGGCAAGACGGCGGTCCAGGTCGCCGACGGCGACAGCTCCGAGACCCGCTACCTGGCCTTCAACACCAAGGACGCCGTCACCGGCAACCCGGCCGTGCGCCAGGCGGTGGCCCAGCTGCTCGACCGCAAGGTGCTCGCCCGCGACGTCTACGCCCGCACCGTCCAGCCGCTGTACTCGGTGGTGCCCGCCGGGGTGGCCGGCCACAACACGGCCTTCTTCGACAAGTACGGCGACCCGGACGTCGCGAAGGCGAAGCAGATCCTCACCGCGGCCAAGGTCTCGCTGCCGGTCAAGATGAGCCTCACCTGGTCGCGGGCCCGGGCCGAGGGCGCCGAGGCCGCGGAGATCAAGAAGCAGCTGGAGGCCAGCGGCCTGTTCCAGGTCGCGGTCACCCAGGAGGCCGACTGGGACAAGTTCAAGAAGGGCTGGAAGGCCGGCACCTACCAGGCCTACACGATCGGCTGGACGGCCGACTACCCGGACGCGGACAACTTCGTCGCACCGCTGGTCGTCGACGGCGGCGCCTACCACACCGGCTGGAACGACGCCCGGATCAGCGACAAGCTGCTGCCGGAGAGCCTGAAGCAGGCCGACCGGGCCGCGGCCGGCGCCATCTTCGCGCAGATGCAGAACATCACCGCCGAGGGCGTGCCGCTGATCCCGATCTTCCAGGCGAAGTCCTTCTACGCCTCCCGCTCCAACATCACCGGCGTGGAGTCCACCGTCGACACCACCGGCGTGTTCCGGTTCTGGGAGATCGGCCGCAGCAAGTAGCCGCAGCGGCGCCGCGCAGACCGGTGGCCCGTCCGCTCCTCCTGGTGCAAGGGAGCGGACGGGCCACCCTCGTGTCCGCGCCCGGGCAGGACGCCCGCGGGCCGGCCCCGGGCGTCCTGCCCCGGGCCGGCCCGCGCGTGCTCCTGCGCACGTCCTGCCGCGAACGTCCTGCCGCGCACGTCCTACTGCGAGCCGGGGCGCACCAGCCCGCTCTCGTACGCGTACACCGCGGCCTGCACCCGGTCGCGCAGCTGAAGCTTGGTCAGCACGTGGCCGACGTGCGTCTTCACCGTCGTCTCGCTGACGAACAGTTCGGCCGCGATCTCGGCGTTCGACAGGCCGCGGGCGACCAGCCGCAGCACCTCCAGCTCACGCTCCGTCAGCGCGGTCAGGGCCTGCGGCGGCGCCTCGTCCCCGGAGGGGAGCTTGGTGGCGTACATGTCCAGCAGCCGCCGGGTGATGCTCGGGGCGAGCATCGCGGCGCCGTCGGCGACCACCCGGATCGCCTGCACCAGCTCCTCCGCCGGCACGTCCTTGAGCAGGAACCCGCTCGCCCCGGCGCGCAGCGCCTCGACCACGTACTCGTCCAGGTCGAAGGTGGTCAGCACCAGCACCTTGGCCGGGCCGTCCCGGCCCGGTCCGGCGATCCGGCGGGTGGCCTCGACGCCGTCCATCCGGGGCATCCGGATGTCCATCAGCACCACGTCGGGCTGCAGCGCCCGGACCTGGTCCAGCGCCTGCTGCCCGTCCCCGGCCTCGCCGACCACCACCAGGTCGGACTCGGCCTCCAGGATCATCCGGAAGCCGGTACGCAGCAGCGGCTGGTCGTCCACCAGCAGCACTCGGATCGTCACCTAGGACTCCTTGCTCGGGTGCTCGTCCGACCCCTGCGGCGCGGGCGCGGCGGGGTCGGCGGGGTCGGTTCGGGGGGTGTCGGCGGCCCGCGCGGCCGGGACGGCGCCGGCCGGCGGGCCGGTCAGCGGCAGCGGGTACGGCGGGGTGGTGCCGCCGAACTCCGGGCAGCTCGCCTTGTGGTCGCACCAGTCGCAGAGCCGGTTCCGGGTGGCCGGGAACTCCCCGGTCGCCACCGCCTGCGAGATGGTCTCCCAGAGCGCCGTCAGCTTGCGCTCGACGGCCCGCAGGTCCGCCTCGTCGGGGTCGTACGACACCACGTCGCCGCCCCCGCCCAGGTAGACGAGCTGGAGGCGCTTGGGGATCACGCCCTTCCAGCGCCACACCACCAGGGCGTAGAACTTCATCTGGAACATCGCCTTGCCCTCGAAGTCCCGCGAGGGCGCCCGGCCGGTCTTGTAGTCGACCAGCCGGACCTCACCGGTCGGCGCGACGTCCACCCGGTCGATGTAGCCGCGGAGCAGCAGCCCGGACTCCAGCGCCGTCTCCACGTACAGCTCGCGCTCGACGGGGTGCAGCCGGGTCGGGTCCTCCAGCCTGAACCACTGGCCGATCAGCTTCTCGGCGTCCGCCAGCCAGCGGGTCAGCGCGGCGCCGTCCGGCTCGCCGCCGCCCTCGCCGCCGGCGAACAGGCCGGCCAGCTCGGGGCGCTCGCCGAGCAGCCGCTCCCACTGCGGGCGCAGCAGCCCGAGCGCGCGCTCGGGCGTCCGCTCGGCGGCCGGGCTGTCGAAGAGCCGTTCCAGGACGGCGTGCACGAGGGTGCCGCGGGTGGCGGCGGAGCTCGGCGGCTCGGGCAGCTTGTCGATCACCCGGAGCCGGTAGAGCAGCGGACAGGTCAGGAAGTCCCCCGCACGCGACGGGGACAGCCCGGTCGGGGGCGCGGGCCGGCGGGCCGGCGCCTCGACGATCGGGCCGTGGTCGGTCTGGTGCATGCCCCGACCCTATGGCCCAGCGGTGTCATTCCGCTGCCACGGCGCTGACACCGGCGGCTCTGGAGCGGCCCCGGAACGGGTAGGAGTACCCCTGGGAGGGGCGGGCGCCGGATTCCGCCGGAGATCACGTAGCGTGGGCGGACGGCGCGGACACGACGGGGACGACGAGCTGAGGGGACACCGGTGAGCGACACCAGGGGGCAGCAGACCTCCGACCAGCCACCACCCGGCGGCGGCACACCGCGGCCCGGGGGCTCCGGCCCGCGCGGGGGCATCCTGATGGGCCGGCCCTTCGGCGTGCCGGTCTACGTCACCCCGTCCTGGTTCGTCATCGCCGCGCTGATCACCTGGATCTTCGGCGGCCAGCTCGCCCGGGTGCTGCCCGAGCTGGGCGGCACCCGCTACCTGGTCGCGCTCTCCTTCGCGATCGCCTTCTACGCCTCCGTACTGGTGCACGAGCTGGCGCACACGCTGGTCGCGCTGCGCTACAAGCTGGGCGTGCGCCGGATCCAGCTGCAGTTCCTCGGCGGCATCTCGGAGATCGAGAACGAGGCGCAGAGCCCGGCCCGGGAGTTCTGGCTGGCCTTCGTCGGGCCGCTGCTCTCGCTGGTGCTCGGCGGCGTCTTCCTGGCGGCCGGCCGGCTGGTGGACCTGTCCAGCGTCCCCGGCGTGCTGCTGGCCGGGCTGATGCTCAGCAACTTCGTGGTCGCCGCCTTCAACCTGCTGCCGGGCCTGCCGCTGGACGGCGGCCGGATGCTGCGCGCCGTCGTCTGGGGCCTGACCGGCCGCCCGATGGCCGGCACCGTGGCCGCCTCCTGGGCCGGGCGGGTGCTAGCCGTCGCCGTGCTGGTCGGCCTGCCCCTCTTCAGCGCCTCGCGGGACGGCGGCCAGCGCACCGGCACGGACACGCTCATCGACGCGGCGCTGGCCGCCGTGCTGGCCGCGATCATCTGGAACGGCGCGGTCGGCGGCCTGCGGGGCGCCCGGCTGAAGGAGGCCCTGCCCGGACTGCGGGTACGGGACCTCGCCCGCCGGGTGGTGCCGGTCACCGCCGACACCCCGCTCGGCGAGGCGCTGCGCCGGGCGCGCGAGGCCGAGGCCGGCGCGGTGCTGGTGGTCGACGGGCTGGGCGAGCCGCTCGCACTGGTCCGCGAGTCCGCGGTGCGCGCGGTGCCCGAGCACCGGCGCCCCTGGATCGCGGTCGGCGCCCTCGCCCGCGACCTGGAGCCGGGCCTGCGGCTGCCGGCCGACCTGGCCGGCGAGGACCTGCTCAGGGCCGTCCGGGCCACCCCCGCCAGCGAGTACCTGGTGGTCGAGGCGGACGGCTCCCCGTACGGGGTGCTGGCGCTGACCGACGTCGAGCAGCGGCTCACCAGGGCGGTCTCCGGCCACTGAGCGGCCGCGGCGCCCGGGTGGCGTCGGCAGCCGTGCCGGCGGCGGCGGCGGGCGGCTGCGGGGCGGCTGGCAGGGCCCCGCGGGGGCAGCGGCGTGGTCCGAGTGATCACTGTGGTCGGTGGGACGGCCGCCAGCCCTTAGAATTGTCCGCATGTCCGAACCGACCGGTGCCACCCGCCGACGCGGGCCCTTCCAGGTCGGGGACCAGGTCCAGCTGACCGACCCCAAGGGCCGCCACTACACGTTCACGCTCCAGGCCGGGAACCAGTTCCACACCCACAAGGGTGCGTTCCCCCACGACGAGCTGATCGGCGCCCCCGAGGGCACGGTCGTGCGCACCACGGGTAACGTCCCGTACCTCGCGCTGCGCCCCCTGCTCCCCGACTACGTCCTGTCCATGCCCCGCGGCGCCGCCGTGATCTACCCCAAGGACGCGGGGCAGATCCTAGCGATGGCCGACATCTTCGCCGGCGCCCGCGTGGTCGAGGCCGGCGTCGGCTCCGGCGCCCTCAGCACGTACCTGCTGCGCGCCGTCGGCGACACCGGCCTGCTGGCCTCCTACGAGCGCCGCCAGGACTTCGCGGACATCGCCAAGGGCAACGTCGAGCGCTACTTCGGCGGGCCGCACCCGGCCTGGAAGCTCACCGTCGGCGACCTCCAGGACAACCTGGTGGAGGCCGACGTCGACCGCGTCATCCTCGACATGCTGGCCCCCTGGGAGTGCCTGGACGTCGCCTCCAAGGCGCTCGTCCCCGGCGGTCTGATCTGCTGCTACGTGGCCACCACCACGCAGATGTCGCGGACCGTCGAGGCACTGCGCGACCACGGCACCTTCACCGAGCCGCAGGCCTGGGAGACCATGGTCCGCACCTGGCACCTGGAGGGGCTGGCCGTCCGCCCGGACCACCGCATGATCGGGCACACCGGCTTCCTGCTCACCTCCCGCCGCCTCGCCGACGGCGTCGAGCCGCCGCTGCGCCGCCGCCGCCCGGCCAAGGGCGCGTACGGCGAGGAGTACGACAACGGGTCGCCCGAGCAGAGCCTGCAGGAGCGGGCCGCGGCCCGTGCCGCGGCCAAGGCCGCGAACCCCGGGGCGACCGAGGCGCCGGACCTCGGCTGACCGCAGTGACGACACCGCGCGAGGGGCGGTACGACGGGCCGGAGCCCGCCGTACCGCCCCTCGCGTCCGTGCTGGTGGGGGACGCCGACGCGGCGTCCGACCCCCTGTCCGCGACGCCGTCGGCGTGTGGGACGATGCTCGCTCACGGACACCCACCGTGCCCGGACAGGGCACCGTACCGGTGGAGGGGAACGCCTGGTGGATGCAGCGGTCGGGACGGCGATGGCTGAGGGGACGACCGGGGGAGGGGCGCCGCCGCAGGCCGTGCCCGGACACGCCCGCCCGCGCATCGGGCACTGGGCGGTGGTGGCCGCCGGCTGCGCCGCCGTGGTGGCCGGCGGGCTCGCGGCGAACCCGGCGAACGGCACGCCGGGACCGGTGCGCCCGACCCTCGCCCCGAGGGCCCTGCCGGCCGCCGAGGCGCCGGATCCGGCCAAGGCCGAACTGCCCCTCGACTGCGGACCCTTCCCGGTGAAGATATCGGTGCACTTCGGCGCCGACCTGGGCGACGGGAAGCCGGGCACGGTGGCCGCCGCGCACTGCGACGCCGAGAACGGCACCCCGCCCGACGCGGTCTACCTGCTGGGACCGGGCCCGGCCGGTCGGCCGGTGGTGGTCGCGACCCTGCTCTCCGAGCAGGAGAACCTGACGGTCAGCCGACTGGCCCTGCGCAGCGACGGCGTCATCACCGGGCACGCCCAGGGCTATTCCTCCGACGACGTCCCGAGGTTCAGCCCGGACGTCTCACTCGACCTCACCTGGGCCCGCCAGAGCGGCCGCTGGACCCGCACCCAGACCCAGGCCCCGCCGGCCCAGGCCTGACACCCGCCGCACCCCCCGCAGGGCCGGCCCCGGCCCACTCGCACGGGCCCGCAGGGCGGTGACCTGCGGGCCGGTACAGAGCCGCGAGTGAGCCGAAGGGGCGCGCCGGTGCCGAGAGGAAGAGAGCGCGGGAGGGAGCGAAGCGACCGACGAAGCGACCGCCCGTTGGCACCGGATCAAAGCGGCCCGGAGGCGAACCGAGCCCCGATCAGTCAGCCGGCATCCGGCCCGTACACCTCGACCCGGTCGGCCACCCGCCGCACGTGGATGCAGTCGCCCGGGCACTCCTTGGCCGAGTCCACCACGTCCTGAAGTAGGGTCAGCGGTACGGGGGCGGTGTCGCCCGGCTGCTGGCGCAGTTCGTCGTCCGAGCCCTTCACGTACGCCAGCCCGTCGATGTCGAGCTCGAAGACCTCCGGTGCGTACTGCACACAGATGCCGTCACCGGTGCAGAGATCCTGGTCGATCCACACCTCCAGCGGCTCGCCCGCTGCCGTTGCCTCACCGGTCACCGACATGTCTCCTGCCGTTCTGTCCCGAGTCACCCCGTATTGAGGGGTAATCCCGCCGTTCGTACAACGATCCGACCGGTAGTCCTGGTCGCGATCGGATATCGACTCGCTCGACGATACATCTGGTCCGCTTTGGCCGGTGCGCGGTGGGTATCTCTTAAGCAGAGGGGAAGCACGCGAGGGCGAAGATCGGACACGCCCGTTCCATCTTTCTTGATCTAGGGGTTTACGGACCCCTGGTCCCAGGTAGGGTCTGGAAGCGTCCAGCTCCCCGGAGGAGGTGAGGACCGTGGCAGCCCACGATGACGACTACAACCGCAGCACCGGCAGGCCCGCTCGTGGTTCCGACGAGGCCGCTCAGGTCTCGTACCTCGAGCAGGAAATCGCTGTCCTGCGCCGCAAGCTCGCCGACTCGCCGCGCAATTCGAGAATCCTCGAAGAGCGGATCGTCGAGCTCCAGACCAACCTGGCCGGCGTGACCGCCCAGAACGAACGGCTCGCCTCCACCCTTCGGGAGGCCCGCGACCAGATCGTGGCCCTCAAGGAGGAAGTGGACAGGCTGGCTCAGCCCCCTGCCGGATTCGGGACCTTCCTCGACCAGAACGAGGACGGCACCGCAGACATCTTCACCGGCGGCCGCAAGCTGCGGGTCAACGTCAG
>NZ_JBHUSG010000021.1:0-136292 GCF_042673745.1 Kitasatospora sp. NPDC057015 | reverse complement strand
GGCGGGGGGTCCGGGGGCGGCCCGGGCGCCCGGCTGCGCGGCCGGGGCCGGTCCCGCGGTGGCCCGCCGCCGCAGCCCGTGGCGCTGGCGCTGGCCGCCGACGCCGTCGACTTCGCCTGCCTCAGCCGGTACGGGATGTTCGGCCGGGCCACCTTCGAGACGTACCTGCGCCGGACGGAGGGGCAGCTCCGGGCCCTGCGCGGCCAGGGTCTGGAGGTGCACCTCAGGGTGCTCGAACCGGCCGACTTCGAGGACTTCTGCGAGGAGTTCGGCCTCGGCCCGGAGGACCCGGTGGCGCGGGTCGCCTACGCCGCCGATCCGGAGCTCGCGGGGGAGCCGTTCGTGTACGCCGGGGAGCGCCTGGGCGAGCTGCTCCCGGTGCTGGTCGAGGACCACCGGGCCCGGGTCCGGATCTCGATCGCCAGTGCCGCGCTGCTGGCCGCGCTGGAGCGGGACGAGCAGCCGGAGCCGAGGCTCACGGCGGTGCTGCGCCACGTCGCGGAGGTCTACCTGGCGCTGGCCGACGGGGTCGCCGACGGCTGCCACCTGCTGACCCTGCGCTCGCACGGGCCCGAGGACGGCGAGGAGCTGACGGCGGCGGCCGAAGTCTGCCGGGAGGAGGGCCGGCTGTACGGCGGCGGGCGGGAGGCGGAGGCCTTCTGCGTCACGCTGGCGGCGGGGATCGCCGCCGAGGGCGCGGGTGAGCTGCTGCTGCACAGCGTCCCCGGGGCGGGCAGTTCGCCGCTGGTGTGCGGGTGGCTGCTGGCGGCCGGGCGACTGCGGCCGATGACGGTGCCCGAGGTCTTCGCGGCGCTGGCGGCGGACGCGGAGCGGGGCGTCGGGCTGCCGGACGGCGTGGCCGCCCGTCCGGGCTTCCCGTTGCCCCCGCGGCCGGATGCCTGTGCGCCGCCGAGGCCGGGGGCGGGCGGAGCCTGAGGGCGGGCGGGGCGACCCCGGAGCGAAGGGAGAGCGGCGGCTGGGGGCGGGAGGACGGGAGCGCGAGCCGGCCGGGAGCCGCGGCCCGCCCGCGCCGTGGTGACGCCCGCGCCGTGGTGACGCCCGCGCCGTGGTGACGCCCGCGTCGTGATGACGCCCACGTCGTGGTGACGCCCGTGCCGGGCCGTCCGCGGTTCGGCACGGGCGGTGGCGGTGCGGGCGTGACAGGGGCGTGACGGGGGCGTGACGGCGTCGGCGGGCGCTGCCGTCGAGGCGGCCCTCGCGCCCTGGTGTCCGGAGACCGGCGGCCGGGTGTCCGGGCAGTGGAGTGGCGTGCGCGCCACGCGGGAGCCGGGGGCTGTTCATCGACCGCCTGTTCGGGGAAGATTCGTGGAAGATCAACAGTCGGAGCGCGCGGCGGCCCCACCCCGCCCGCTCCGCAGGCCGTGCAGCAGGCCGGGGCCGCCCGTCGGCAGCCGGCCGCGCTGCGGGCCCCGGCACCGGAGGGGGGACGAATGGGTCGCATCGAGTACAGCGTGGAGATCGCCGACCTGCTCGGCCGCGTCCGGCGCCGCCCCGCTGCCGGCTGGCCCTGGCGGCCGGGGGAGCCGGTGCCGCCGGGTCTGCCCGTCAAGCAGTCCTGGGGCTGGTTGTTCGCCCCGGACGGCCGGGTGCTGACGCTGGTGAACCCCAAGGACGGCATCGTCAGCCTGCCCGGCGGCTCCCTGGAGCCCGAGGACGACGGCGACCCGGGCGCCGCGCTGGCCCGGGAGGCCGGCGAGGAGGCCCAGGCCGTCATCGGGCCGCCGCACTACCTCGGCTATCTCTACGACCGGGTCGGTTCGGCGAACGGCGGGCACGAGTGCGCGCGGGTCAGGATGGCGGCGCCCCTGTACGCCGTCGGGCCGACCGCCCCCGACCCGGCGTCCGGCCGGCACTACCGCCGGCTGCTGGTCGCGCCCGGCCTCGCGGTCGAACTGCTCGGCTGGGGCTCGGCGGGCCTGAGCCAGGCCCGCGCGGCGGTCGCGGTCGCGGTGGCGAGCCTCGGCGTCCCCGGGGTCGCGAACGAGACCATTGAGGAGCTGCCCGCCGCGGGCTGCCCGGTCTTCCCGCGCGGGGACTGACCGCGCGCTGCGCCTGACGGGCCACCGGACCCCGCGCGCCGGGTCGCCGTCCGGCGGATCCGCCGGCGACCCGAGAGTCCGTCGCGCGCCGAGCCACCGCCGATCGCCCGCCGCCCGCCGCCCGCCGCCCGCCGCCCGGAGCCGGCCGCACGCCGCCCGGGAGCCGGCCGCGAACGGCTCCGTCGACCGCCGACGGACGGTCAGGACCGCTGACCGGACGCCCTCCGGCCGACGGACCGCCCCGACCCGATCCGCGAGGTCGGGCGCTGTCAAGTCCGTCCGATCAGCCGATTTCCGGTCCAGGTGGCGTAGTTCAACCTCCTGTCGTGCGACGGACCGTCAATATTTTTGGCATGAGCGCTTCCTCTACACGCTACTGCCTGGTATCACAACTGTGACCCCAGTCACTTACGTGGAGGTGCCATGCGCCCCGCTCGTGCAATGTCCGTCGCCACACTGGCGATTCTTCTCACCGTGGCCAGTCTCTTCGTCGCCTCGCCCGCCAGTGCCGCGGGAGTGCGCTACGCCGCCCTCGGCGACTCCTACTCGGCCGGCGTGGGTGCCGGTAGCTACACGAGCGAGAGCGGGAGCTGCAAGCGCAGCACGAACTCGTACCCGTACCTCTGGAAGAACGCGCACGCGCCCTCGGCGTTCGCGTTCGTCGCCTGCTCGGGCGCCAGAACCGGTGACGTGCTCAGCAACCAGCTGTCGGTCCTGGACGCGAACACCACGCTGGTCAGCATCAGCATCGGCGGCAACGACGCGGGCTTCGCCAGCACCATGCAGACCTGTGTGCTGGACTCCGAGACGGCCTGCCTGAACGCGGTGGCCGCCGCCAAGGCCTACGCCACCAACACGCTGCCCGCCCAGCTGGACAACGTCTACGCCCAGATCCACGCCAAGGCGCCCAACGCGCATGTGGTGGTACTCGGTTACCCGCACCTCTACAAGATCGGCGGCAGCTGCATCTTCGGGATCGGTGACACCAAGCGGGCCGCGATCAACGGCGCTGCCGACACCCTGGACACCGTGACCGCCAAGCGGGCGGCTAACGCGGGCTTCTCGTTCGGCGACGTGCGGAGCGCGTTCACCGGTCACGAGATCTGCGCGAGCGGCACGGTCTGGCTGAACAGCACCGTGCTCCCGGTCGACGAGAGCTACCACCCGAAGGCGGCCGGCCAGTCCGGGGGCTACCTGCCGGCGTTCTCCGCCGCGGCCTGACCTCCGCGCGGCACCCGCACCTGATCCGCCATCCGATCCGACACGTCTGATCCGACGCGCCCGATCCCACGCGCCGGCTGAGCACCGGCCGACCGCCGGGCGGCCCCCGGTGCCGCTCCCCCGACCAGGGGAGCGGCACCGGGGGCCGTGGCGCGTGGGGCGGTCGCCCCGGTGCGGGGCGACCGCCGGCCGTCAGTGCAGGTACTCGGTGAGACCGGCCGGCCGCAGACCGGCCGCCCGGGCCGCCGTCAGGGCGCGCTGGAGGTCGCCCGCCAGGGTGTCGGTGAAGTGCATCAGCACCACGTCGCCGGCCTGCAGCGGGCCGCCGTGCCAGACGTTGGAGGCGCCCCAGCTGAAGTCCGCGGTCGCCGTCACGACGGTGCGGATGCCGCAGTTGGCGGCGGCCTGCAGGGTGTCCGCGTTCCAGGCCAGGTACGGCGGCCGGAACACGGTGGTGGGCGTGCCGTAGACCCGGGCGGCCGCGTCCCGGGCGTCGCAGATCTCGGCCTGCTGCTCGGCGAGCGGGAGCGTGCTGAGATCGCGGTGCGAGACGCTGTGGTTCTGCACGGACGAGCCGGGTACGGCGGTCACCCGCTTGAAGAAGTCCGGCTCGAAGCCGGAGGGCATCGGCAGCGGGAAGGCCGTGATCGGCAGCTGGTTGGCCGCGATGAACTGCTCGGCCTCCGGGGTGCGCTGCCAGCCGTCGTCGATGGTGAAGAAGACCACGTTGTCCGTGGTCGGCACGTTCCAGGTGGCCCGGGCGGGGGCGGGGGCCGGGCCGTCCACCCGCACGTCGTCGGCCGCGAACGGCCCCTGGCCGTACCAGCCGTGCAGGTAGAGCCGGACGGTGGAGGCGGTGGCGCCGGTGGTGAAGGCGGTGGTCAGCCGCTGCCACTGGCCGCCGGTGTTCTCCACCCAGGACGGTGCGACGTCGTGGCCCGTCCCGGTGGCACCGAGGAAGACGTAGGAGCCGCGCACCCAGGCGGAGACGGTGTACGTGGTGTTGGGGAGAACCGAGACGGTCTGGGCGCACTCGCCGGTGGAGTCGCCGGACGCCGGGGTCACGGACAGCGCCGAGCTTCCGTCGTGCGCCTGGCCGGTGGCGACGACGGCCTCGCCCGCGCCGCAGCTCCAGCCGGGGATCGCCCCCCAGTCGGCGAGCGGCAGGGCCGGGATCTCGAATCCCGGGTTGGTGGCCAGGTTGACGGTGGGTGCGGGTTCGGACGCGGCCTGGGCGGCTGGCGCCGCCAGTCCGAGGGCGACGACGGCCGCGCTCGCGGCGCACGCCGCGAGACGACGCAGGGGGGTGGACACCGGAGTTCTCCTGTGTGGGGGATGCGCCTGCGAGGGCGCGCGTAACAGGGGGACGCTCCCCGAGGGTTGGGAGCCGTGGCGTGCCGCACTCAGGCCGTGCCAAACAATGGACTGGACCAGACGGCCCGTCAAGAGCCGGACGCGCGGCGTGACGACGGGGGCTCGTCGGAGAGCGTGCCCCGCCGTCCGTGGTCCGCGGCCGTCGCCCGTCATCCGTCGCCCGGCGATCCGGATCGACGGGTGTCCGTGCTTCCGTCGGCCGGTCGGGAGGCGGAGAATGAGGGGTCGTCGTCCCGGAGGAGGCCAGGGTGTTCCGCCGCTGGTGGTTCATCGACCTGCTGCCCGGGCTGGCGCAGGAGCGCCCGGCGCGCGCCGGGCGCGTCCCCAGGGAGCGGCAGGAGCTGGTGCTGCGCGAGTGGGAGGTGCTCAGGGAGCGGCTGGCGGCCTTCGCCGCCGAGCGGGTCGCGACGGCGGGCGAGGTCTTCCGGGCCGCCGAACTGGACCTCCCGCCCGGCGAGGGCGCGGCCCGGCGGGACTACCTCTGGGCGCTGGACGCCTACCAGGCCGCCGGGAAGCTCCTGGACGAGGCGGCGGACCTGCCGGACCTGACGGCGGCCGTGGTGCTGGCCGAGCGCGCCGTGGAGCGACTCGCAGCGGCCCATGCCGCGCACGCGGGCCGCCGCCCCGACCCGCCGGTCCTGCGCTGCTTCTACAACCCGCTGCACGGCGCCGTGCCGGAGGCCGCCCCGAAGCGCTCGAACCGGGCCCGCCGGCGCCCCCGGCTGGGCGCCCGGGAGGCGGCGGCCGACCACCGGCCCGCCTGCGTCGCCTGCCGCCGGGCGATCATCGCGGGGCAACGCCCGGACGTCCTGCCCGCGCTGCTCCCGGCCGGCGCCACCGGGCGCCGCTCGCCGGGCGTGCTGGTGCCGTACTACACCGTCCCGCAGCAGTGGTCGCCGTGGTCCGCCACGGCCTGCGGCGCGTACGGCGAGGAGGGGCCCGCCCTGGTCATGCGCGGGGAGCACCGCCGCCGTGTCCCGCGGGGCCGCCGCACACCGCCCCGTCCGAGTTGACGGTTGCCGACCCGGCCCGCCCGCCGGCCCGGCCCGCTTGCCCGGGGTGAGTACAGGGCCGACCCCGCGCCCGCTCGGGTCCGGCGCCCCCTGACATCCGATGTCGCAGGCCTCGGCGTCGCCATGAGATGCCGTCAGGCGACCTCGCGGCAGCGCGGGTCGGTGCCAATGCGGCGCCGGCCACGGAGGGGGGCGGCGTCATGGGCGAGCGGGAACTGGGCCCCTTTCCGGGGCAGGTGTACGCGCACCTGGCCGGCATCCAGTCGTACGCCGACTTCAAGGTGCACGGCTTCGCGCTCCACCCGATCCCGCAGGCAGCCCCGGAGCCGCGACGGTGGCGGGGCACCCGGCGGGTGGGCGGTCGGCACGCCTACGGCGAGTACAGCTCCTCGATGTCGTCCGCGTACCGCTCGGTGATCGCCGCCCGGCGCAGCTTCAGCGACGGGGTCATCAACCCCTGCTCCAGGGTGAACTCCCGCGGCAGCAGCCGGAACGCGCGGATCGACTCGGCGCGCGAGACGGCGGTGTTCGCGGCGGCCACGGCCCGCTGGATCTCGGCGTGCAGCTCCTCGTCGGCGAGCACGCCCCACTCGTCGAGCTGCTCGCGCCCGTGGGTCTTCAGCCAGTGCGCCAGCGCCGGGCCGTCGAGGGTGATCAGCGCGGCGACGTACGGGCGGTCGTCGCCCACCACCAGGCACTGCGAGACCAGCGGGTGGGCCTGCACCCGCTCCTCCAGGCTGCTCGGCGCCAGGTTCTTGCCGCTGCTGGTGACGATCAGGTCCTTCTTGCGGCCGACGATGGTGAGGTAGCCGTCCTCGTCGAGCCGGCCGAGGTCACCGGTGGCCAGCCAGCCCTCGTACAGGGCCGCGGCGGTGCAGCGCGGGTGGTTGAGGTAGCCGCCGAACACCATCGGGCCACTCACCCACACCTCGCCGTCGTCGGCGATCGACACCGAGGCGCCGGGCAGCGGGAGGCCCACCGTGCCGAACTTGGCCCGGCCGGGCGGGTTGGCGGTGACGGCGGCCGAGGTCTCGGTCAGGCCGTAGCCCTCGTAGAGGGTCATGCCGGCGCCGGCGAAGAAGAGGCCGAGGTCCCGGCTGAGCGTCGAGCCGCCGGACATCAGGTTGCGCACCCGGCCGCCGAGCACGGCCCGCAGCCGCTGGTAGACCGTCCGGTCGTAGGCCGCGTGCCGCAGCCGCAGCCGGGGGCTGGGGCCCGGGCCGTGCCCCAGCGCCTTCTGCTCCCGGGCGGCGGCCCACTCGACCGCCACCCGGGCCGCCTGCTCGAAGAGTTCGGCCCGGCCGGCCTCCTCGGCGGCCCGGCGGGCCTGCTGGTAGATCTTCTCCAGCACGTACGGCACGGCGATCAGGACGCTCGGCCGGTAACCGGCCAGCGCGGGCAGCAGGGCGTCACTGCTGACCTCGGCCAGGTGGCCGAGGCGGATGCCGCCGCGCATCGCGGCGATCTGCGCCACCCGCCCGTAGACGTGGGCCATCGGCAGGAAGAGCAGGGTGGACGGCGGTTCGCCCCCGCTGTCCCGGAACACCTCTTCCCAGCCGTCGAGCAGGGTGTCGGCCTCGACGGCGAGGTTGCCGTGGGTGAGCAGGCACCCCTTGGGCCGACCGGTGGTGCCGGAGGTGTAGATGACGGTGGCGATGGTGTCCGGGGTGACGCCGAGGCGCTGCCGGTGCACGAGGGAGTCCGGCACGCCCCGGCCGTCCTCGGTGATCGCCCGGACGCAGTCCTGGTCGAGCTGCCAGATCCCGTTGAGGTCGGGCAGCGCGTCGCAGACCGCGCCGACCGTCATCGCGTGGTCCTCGTCCTCCACCACGCAGGCCACCGCCTGGGTCTCGGCGAGGATCCAGCGGACCTGTTCGGCGGCCGAGGTGGGGTAGACCGGCACCGGGATCGCGCCGATCGACCACAGGGCGTAGTCGAAGAGCGTCCACTCGTACCGGGTGCGGGACATCAGGGCGACCCGGTCGCCGTACCGCACGCCCCGGGTCAGCAGGCCCTTGGCGAGGGCGAGCACCTCGTCGCGGAAGGCGGCCGCGCCCACCTCCCGCCACTGCTCGGAGCCCTCCGCGCGGCGGGCCAGCTGGACCAGGGCGGGGGTGCGTTCGGCGGTGTCGTACAGCGAGTCCGCGAGCCCGCCGGTGGCCGTGGCGGCCAGGGCGGTGCTGGTGAACTCGCGCACGCGTTCCCCCCGATCTCCGTGACGGCTGCGCCTGCCGGGGCCCGAGCGGGCGTCCGGTGCGGCGGCGCTGTGGGACGGGCAGGTGGGAGCGAAGGTATCGGATTGCCGTGTCACTGCCCAGGGCTGCAGCGGTGATGGGACGAGATCGGCACCTGCGGGTGGGGAAAGTGCCCGAGCGGGCGTCCGGCGGGGCGGGCCGGCCCGGCGCCAATCGGAATTAGCGGAATATTCGGACAACCGCCGGTCAACGACGGATTCGACCCTCGAACGAATGGTCAGGGCGTAGTAGGCTCTCGCAAATCCCGCGGCCGGGTCCTCCGGCGGCCCTGCCTGCCCGAAACCGATCCCTGTCCGCGCCTGGCATTTCCGACCGAGGACCCCATGCGTCTGCGCAGCAGCTCGATCCGCGCGAAGGTCATCGCGCTGCTCATGGTGCCCATCGTCGCGCTCACCGCGCTGTGGGTCTACGCCACGCTGGTCACCACCGGTGACGTCTGGACCCAGTTCGACGTGAGCAGCAGCTACCGCAGTTTCGGCGGCCCGGTGGAACAGTACGCGCACGACCTGCAGAACGAGCGCCGCGCCGCCGTCCAGCGGCTCGCCGACCCGCGCTCCCAGCCCGCCGCCGAGGCCTTCGACAAGGCCAGGGGCGCCACCGACCGCGACGCCCAGGCGCTGCGCGCCAAGCTCGGCAGCGGAGCGGCCGGCAAGCTGGACCAGAACCAGCAGGCCCGCTTCCGCGACGTGCTGGCGAGCTACGACCAGCTGGTCGCGGTCCGCGACCACATCGAGCGCTCGATGGTGAGCTGGACGTACATCCTGGAGCAGTACAGCGAGCTGGTGAAGCCCACCTTCGCCTTCCGTTCGGCCTTCGTCAGCCGGCAGAGCGGCCAGCTGCCCCGGCAGGGCACCATCCTGATCGAGCTGGTCCGCGCCCGCGAGTTCCTCTCGCAGGAGGACGCGGCGATGGAGGGCCTGCACGGCTCGACCGCCAAGATCAGCCCGCAGCAGTACCAGGCCGCACTGGACGCCCTGCACAACCAGCGGGCGCTGTTCACGGTCTACATCGCCGAGCTGGAGCCGGCGGACCGCACCGACTACCTGGCCCTGCGCAGCGGCGAGAACTGGTCCGCCCTGGAGCGCGCGGAGCGCGACTTCACCAACGCCGCCGGCTACGAGCGGGTCGCCGGCGCGCTCGACGGCGACAACTGGCACGAGGTCGCCGAGCACGCGCTCAGCGACCTCGACGCGATCAACGCCCGGCTCAGCGGCGGCGTGGACGCCCGCGCCCGGTCGTACGCGATGGGCCTGCTCTGGCGCGGCGGCATCGCCGGCCTGATCGGCCTCGCCGCCATCGTGCTCTCCATCGTGATCTCCTACCGGATCGGCCGCGGCATGGCCCGGGAGATGATCGGCCTGCGCAACGCCGCCCAGGAGCTCGCCGCCAACCGGCTGCCCTCGGTGATGCTCCGGCTGCGCCGCGGCGAGCCGGTGGACATCGCCACCGAGGCCCCGGAACTGCAGTTCGGCCCCGCCGAGGCCGGACAGGTCGGCCGGGCGATCAACGCCGTGCAGCGGGCCGCCGTCGAGGCCGCCGTCGAGCAGGCCGAGCTGCGCCGCGGCGTCTCCGCCGTCTTCGTGAACCTGGCCCGCCGCAGCCAGGTGCTGCTGCACCGCCAGCTCACCCTGCTCGACACCATGGAGCGCCGCACCGAGGACCCGGCCGAGCTGGAGGACCTCTTCCGGCTCGACCACCTCACCACCCGCATGCGCCGGCACGCCGAGGGCCTGATCATCCTCTCCGGCGGCTCGCCGGGCCGGGCCTGGCGCAAGCCGGTGCGGATGGTGGACGTGGTGCGGGCCGCCGTCGGCGAGGTGGAGGACTACGCCCGGGTGATCGTCCGGCCGTTCCCCGGCACCGGGCTGCTCGGCAGCGCCGTCGCGGACGTCACCCACCTGATCGCCGAACTGGTCGAGAACGCGGCCGTGTTCTCGCCGCCGCAGACCCAGGTCACCGTCCAGGGCGAGGTGGTCGCGCACGGCTTCGCGCTGGAGATCGACGACCGGGGCCTGGGCCTGAGCAGCCAGGCCCTCGCCGAGATCAACCAGCGGCTCGCGGTGGAGCAGGAGTTCGACCTCGCCGACACCGACCGGCTGGGCCTGTTCGTGGTCAGCCGACTGGCCCGCCGGCACGGCATCCGGGTGCACCTGCGGCCCTCGCCGTACGGCGGCACCACGGCCGTCGTGCTGATCCCGCGTGAACTGCTCGCCGAGGCGCCGGACGCGATGTCCGAGCAGCCGGCGGCCCCCGCGCCCGTCCAGGCCAGGGCCACGGCGCCCGCGGGCGCCCGGCGCGGCCAGCGCGAGCTGGTCGCCGTGCCCGCCCTCGCCGACTCCGGCCCGCACGGGCGCCACGCCGGCCCGGACGCCCCCGACGAGGAGGACGCGGCCGGCCGCCGGGGCGGCCCCCGCCCGTCGGTGGCCGAGCCCGCCCGGGAGCCGGGCGGCCTGCCGCGCCGTCGTGCCTCCGGTCCGGTGCTCGTCCCCTCGCCGTCCGCCGAGGCCTCCGGCCGCGGCCGGCACCGGCGGGCGGACGGGCTGACGGAATCCGAGGCGCAGGGGCTTGTGGACGTGGCGCCCGCCGCCGAACCGCCGGCCGCCGGCCTGCTGCCCCGCCGGGTCCGCCAGGCGAACCTGGCCCCGCAGCTCAAGGAGGCCGCCCAGCGGCGCCCGGGGGCCGGCGCGGCGGCTCCGGGGGAGTCCGAGGCCGCTCGGGAGCGCTCGCCGGAGGAGGCACGGGCCACCTTCTCGTCCTTCCAGCGCGGCTTCACCCGCGGCCGGGGCGACCGCGTCAGGCCCGGCTCGCTGACGGCCGTCCCGGACCGCCCGGCGCCCGCGGCGCCCACTCCGCCCGCGCCCGCGGAGTCCGTCCGGTTCGACCCGTGGGCGGGTTCCGGCCGACGGGCCCTCACCTCGGCGCCCCGGCCGGCGGCCCTGCCCGCGGCCCCGGCGGGCCCCGCGGCCCTCACCGGCCGTCCGCTCCCGGGCCGGCTCGGCGCCGCGGCCCCGGTGCCCGGATCGCCCGGACCCGCGGTACGACCTGGATCTTCTGCAGCACCTGGATCAACGGCACCACCTGCAGCAACCGCACAACCCACACCCTCTGCTCCACCTGCATCCCCTGCACCATCCGCACCACCCGCTCCAGCGGAAGGAACTGATTCATGACCAGTACGACGCAGCCGTCCGGGGACCTCAACTGGCTCCTGGACGACCTCGTGGGACGGGTCGCGGCCCTGCGGCACGGCGTGATCCTCTCCAGCGACGGCCTGGCCACCGGTGCCTCCAGCGGTCTGGTCCGGGAGGACGCCGAGCACCTGGCCGCCGTCGCGGCCGGCTTCCACAGCCTCGCCAAGGGGGCCGGGCGGCACTTCCAGGTCGGCGGGGTCCGCCAGACCATGGTCGAGCTCGACGAGGCCTTCCTCTTCATCACCGCCGCCGGCGACGGCAGCTGCCTCGCCGTGCTCAGCGAGGCCGAGGCCGACATCGGCCTGATCGCCTACGAGATGGCCCTGCTGGTCAAGCGGGTCGGCGAGCACCTGGCCGCCGAGCCCCGAACCGCTCCGCCCGGGAGATGACGAAGCGATGACCGAGGGGACGGGCCAGGAGCCCGAGGAGGCCACCGCGTCCGCGCCGCGCCCGGCCGCGGAGGTGCAGTGGTTCGACGACGACGCGGGACCGATGGTCCGGCTGTTCTCGATGACCAAGGGGCGGGCGAGGCCCATCGAGGAGGGTCTGTTCGACCTCATCTCGATGATCGCCGCCGAACCCGCCGGGGACGAGGAGTCCGAGGCCGAGGCCGCCCTCGACCTGGAGCACCACGCGCTCCTCACCTGGTGCCGGCGCGAGCCGCTCACCGTCGCCGAGCTCGGCTCGTACACCGACCTGCCGGTCAGCGTGGTGCGGGTGCTGCTCGGCGACCTCTACGACGCCGACCTGATCACCGTCACCCGTCCCGTCCCGCTCGCCCAGCTGCCGGACGAGCGCCTGCTCCGGGATGTGATCAATGGACTCCGTGCGCTCTGACCCGGCCGCCGCGCGCGAGCGCTGGCCGGGCGGACCGGCCGTGGCCCTGAAGATCCTCGTCGCGGGGGGCTTCGGCGCGGGCAAGACCACCCTGGTCGGGGCGGTCAGCGAGATCCGCCCGCTGCGCACCGAGGAGCAGATCAGCGAACTCAGCCGCACCGTCGACGACACCGCCGGGGTGGAGGCCAAGCGGACCACCACGGTGGCGATGGACTTCGGCCGGATCGACCTGCGCGAGGGCCTGGCGCTCTACCTGTTCGGCACCCCCGGCCAGGACCGCTTCTGGTTCGTCTGGGACGAGCTGGCGCAGGGCTCGCTGGGCGCGGTGGTGCTGGCCGACACCCGCCGGCTGGCCGACTGCTTCCCCTCGGTGGACTTCTTCGAGCGGCGCGGCATCCCGTTCGTCGTCGCGGTGAACTGCTTCGAGGGCACCCAGGTCTTCGCCCCCGAGGACGTCCGCGCGGCCCTCGACCTCGACCCGGGCGTGCCCGTCGTGCTCTGCGACGCGCGCAGCCGCGAGGACGGCAAGAACCTGCTGATCACCCTGGTCGAGCACGCCGCCGACCGCGCCGCCCGGAGGCCCGTGCCGACCGCCTGACGCCCGGCCCGGGCCGGGCGCCCGAAGCCGGCCCGAAGCCCCGGCCCGGGCCGGCGTCCCGTCCGGATGACGGACGCCCGTGGCCTCGCGGGTTGCCCTGCCGGGCCCTCGCGTGGAAGGCTCTGTACGGAGGGTCCCGCACACCGGAAGCGTGGCGGGGCCGACGGGCGCCGCAACGGCGTCCGGCCGCGACTCGGGGGAGGGCAGCGCCGTGACCGTCCAGTGGCCCCGTACGGCCGTGCCCGCCCCGGCGACTCCCGCGCTGACCGTCCGCCGGTACATCGACCTGGCCCTGATCTGCAGCGCCTGCTGTCCGTAGCACCCGCTGATCCCACGCGTCGATCCCACCCGCTGACCGCTCCCGCACGGAGCCGGTCCCGCACGGGCACCGCCGCGGGCCACCCGGCCCGCTCCGCGGACTGATCCGACGCGCCGTCACACCAGACCGCCTCCTTCCCCGGCTGCACCACGACGGCCCGGCGCCCCCTGCGGCGCCCCGCCCGTACCGGCGCCGGCGCCCCGCGCTGCCCGCAGCCACCGTCCGGATCCCCGCGGAGACCCCTGTGAAGTTCGCCCGACCCGCCCTGGCCGCCACCGCCCTGCTCGCAGCCACCGCCTGCGGCGGCAACGCCGAGGCGGGGCCGGCCACCGCCGAGCGGCCCGCCGTCGAACTGCGGCTCCCCGAGCCCGGCAACTCCGGTGTCCTGGCCGTCGCGAAGAAGGACGGCTCGCTCGACCGCGCCCTGGCGGCGGTGCACGCCAGGGCGGTGTGGACCGCCGCGCCGGCCGGCTTCGCCGACGCCGCCGCCCAGCTCAAGGCCGGCAAGCTCGACGCGGCGCAGGGCAGCATCAGCAACGGGCTGATCCCGCTGGCCGGGCAGCCGGGGTTCGAGCTGTTCGGCGCCGCCCAGCCGGACCCGATCGGCGAGGGCATCCTGGTCAAGAACAACTCCGGCATCAAGTCCGTCAAGGACCTCGCCGGCCGCAAGGTGGCCGTCGACGCCGGCGGCACCGGCGAGTACCTGCTGCTCCAGGCCCTGGCGAAGTACCAGGTGCCGGTCGAGCAGGTGCAGCGGGTACGGCTCGACCCGGAGGCCGCCCGCAGCCGGTTCGCGGTCGGCGAGGTGGACGCCTGGGCCGCCACCGGCGACCCGGTGATCACCGAACTCGCCCACGCCAGCGCCTACCTGGTGACCAGCGGCTTCGGCGCGGGCTCCGACAACTACCGGGTCTGGGCGGTGCGCAGCGAACTCGCCGGGCAGCACCCCGAGGTGGTCCGGGCGCTGTACGACTACCTGCGCGAGGCGGAGGTCAGGGCGCAGCGGGATCCGGCCGCCTACCTCAACGTCTTCACCAGCACCGGCCCGGAGGCCGTCTCCGGGCGGGCGAAGGAGATCCGGGTCGACGTCGGCCGGGCGGCCGCGCCGCTCGGGCCGATCCGGGAGGAGGACGCCGTCCGGCTGGACAAGGTGGCGCAGCTGTTCGCCGCCCGGCAGATCACCCCCGCCGTGGTGGACGTCCGCTCCCATCTGCTGGACGTGAACGGCCTTGCGGGAGCGGTCAAGTGACCCGTCCGGCGGCGGGCCGGCGGGCCCGCCGGGATGTCCCGCCCGCTGTGGCGGGGCGCAATCACCCGTTCATCTGGTTCAATAGGCGCATGAACAACGTCGTGGACAGCAGCCGAGGTCGCTTCGACCTCGAGCCGTTCTGGCCGTCCCGACAGCCGCACCTGTTCGACCAGACGTGTCCGGGCTCATCCGGCGCGTCCCGGCCCACCGTCCGCTGACCTCGGTTCAGCCCGGTAGCAGGCCCCTCGACGCGCAGACGACACCCACCGTCAGTCTCGCGCGAAAGTAGCGGCACCATGTCTTCTTCCTCCACGGCCACCCTCTCCGTCCCCTCCGCGACCCCGCACCTGCGCGCGGTCCGCTCCGTCCTCGCCCCGGCCACCGAGCGGCGGCACCTCGGTGCCCCGGCGGCGTCCGGACCCCAGCCCGCGGCGCCGCAGCAGGTGCCGCCACAGGCCCTGTTGACCGCCCTGCCCGAGGGCGCCACGGTGGTCGCGGCCCTCCCGCAGTCCGCGCTGCCGCAGGGGCTGCTCGCCCAGTTCGGCGTGCAGTTCGGCGCCGCCGGCCACCAGCCGGTGGTCGGTTACCTGGTCCTGGTTCCGGCCGAGCCGGCGCCGGCGGCCGGTCCGGCCCTCGCTCCCCGCGTGGCCGACACCCCCTCGCCCGCCGTCGCGGGCTTCGCGTCCCCGGTTCCCGCCTTCGCGCCCCTCGCCCCGGCGGCGGCTCCCGCGGCGGCCGACCCGGTCCGCCGGCCGGCCGTCCCGGCCGCGCGGGGCATCAGCGTGGACGTCGAGCGCCGCAACGCCTACGTGGACGGCAGGTTGCTCGACCTGACCTACCTGGAGTTCGAGCTGCTGGCGCACCTCACCGAGCACCCGCAGCGGGTGCACACCCGGGATCACCTGGTCTCGGCGGTCTGGGGCTACGGACACGTCGGCGACGGCCGGACGGTCGACGTGCACGTCGCCCGGCTGCGCCGCAAGCTCGGTGCGGCCTACCGCGACAGCATCGTGACGGTCCGCCGGGTCGGCTACAAGTACACGCCGGTGGCGTAGGGCGCGTCCGGGCACCATCCGGCGGATGTCCGCCGGTACGGGCTGATCCGTCCCCCTCGGGGGCGGGTCAGCCCGCTCGCTGTTCCGGCGGCAGCAGCAGGACGGAGAGCGCCGTCGCGCACGTCCTGGCGTGCCCGAGGAACCAGGGCAGCCGCTCGTCGGTGAGCCGCTCGGGGCCGGAGCGCACGGCGAGCGCGAACCGGGCCTGGCCGCCGCGGTCGAGCACCGGGACGGCCACCGTGCGCACCCCGGCGGCGGACTCGCCGTCGTTGAGCGCGTACCCGGTCTCCCGGACCAGCTCCAATTCCTGCAGCAGCAGCTCGGGTTCGGTGATCGTCCGGTCGGTGAACGGCTCCAGCGGGCCGAGTGCGCGGGCGTCCGCATCGCCCGGGCGAGGCCAGGCCAGCAGCACCTTGCCGAGCGCGGTGGAGTGCAGCGGGCGGCGCAGCCCGAGGCCGGTGTCCGGGCGGACGGAGGCGCCGACCAGGATCACCGCGTGCGGTCCGCTGCGGATCGCCAGGTCGGCGGTGGCGCCGGTGCGCCGGGAGAGCAGGTCGAGCTCCGGGCCGGCCAGGTGCAGGCCCCGCTGGTGGAAGGTGAGTTGGCCGAGTTCGGCGACGGCGGGGCCGAGCCGGTAGCGGGTGGTCTGCTCGTCCTGGTCGAGGAACCCGGCGCTGACCAGGGTCCGGGCCAGGCGGTGGGCCGTGGAGACCGACAGGCCGGTGCGCCGGGCCAGGTCGGAGGCGCTGAGGTCGGGGCCGTTGTCGTGGAAGCACTGCAGCAGCCCGAGGGCCCGCTGCACCGCCTGCGCGCCGGCGGGCGGGCCCTGGACGGTGACCGCCTCGGCCATGACACCTCGCGTTCTGTACCGGACTCCGCTCGGGAGCACCGGAGTTGGGACCCTGACCGGGCTGACGCTCCCAGACTATGACAGGCAGGCCCGCACAATTGTGTCGCCGGCATTGCAATGACATGGCTTTTATGAACAAGTGATCCCACGATGTGGAAAAGCTTGCTTCGAGCTCCGGTGGCGTGGAACGCTCTGGGCATCGCACCGGACCAGCCGCTGCGACACCCCTGACGCCCCAGTAGGAAGGAGCAGCGCCGTGCCGATCCACCGGTGCCCGGCCCCCTCCGAAGTCCGCGTCCGCCGTACCTGTTGTCGCTGACACCGCCCTCTCCCCGCAGCCCGGCCACCCGCCGTCCGGCGCGCCGCGGTCCGGTCACCCGCAGTCCGCTGCACCGCCGCTGACCGCGCCCGGCGCGGGACGTCCCCCCGCCGGACCGTGCGCCGCGGGCTCCCATCCCGACCGTCACCGCGGCGCCCGCCGCCGCGCCCGTGCATCCCTTCGCCCCAGGAAGGCACCACCGTGCCCAGCCACGCCCCGGACACCCTCTGGTTCACCCGCTGCCCCGTCCCCACCGCCACCGGCATCGCCGCGGACCAGGGCCGGCTGGCCGCCGAGTTCGCCGCCGACGGCATCGCCGTCCGCTCCCTGCAGGACGTTCCGCCCGAGGTCGCGGCCGACCACCACTTCACCCACGCGCTCCCCGGACTCTTCCGCGAGGGCGGCAACGTCCCGGCCCTGTGGGCGCGTTCGCGGGGCGAGCGGACCAGGCTGGTCGGCCTCACCTGGATCGAGGAGCGGCAGGTGGTGCTGGTCCGGGCCGGCAGCGGCGTCACCGGGCCGGACGGACTGCGCGGACTGCGACTCGCCGTCCCACGTCATGGGATAGGCATCGACTTCTGGCGGGCGATGGCGCTGGCCGGCTTCGCCGGCACCCTCTCGCTCGCCGGGCTCACCCTCGCCGACGCCACCCTGGTGGAGGTGCCCGCCACCGACCGGAGCGGGCAGTGGTCCGCCGAACTCGCCGCACTCCACGCGGGCACCGTCGACGCGGTGTACGTCAAGGGGGCCCTCGCGGTGGAGGCGGCCCGCCGGATCGGGGCCGAGGTGGCCGTCGACCTCGACGCCGCCCCCGACCGCCGGGCCAGGGTCAACAACGGCACCCCCCGGCCGATCACCGTCCACCAGGACCTGCTGGACGAGCACCCCGACCTGGTGGTGCGCTTCCTCGCCGTCCTGCTCGAAGCCGCCGACTGGGCCGCCGAACGACCCGCCGAGGTGGCCCGCATCCTGCAGGCGGAGACCGGGGCCGGCGCCGAGGGCGTCGCCGGCGCCTACGTCGAGGGCAGCCACCGGACCCTGCACCTCGACCTGTCCGAGGAGCGGCTCGACCTGCTCGCCCGCCAGGAGCGGTTCCTGCACGGCGAGGGCTTCCTGGAGGCCCCGGTCGACGTCCGGGCCTGGGCCGACCCCGAACCCCTCCGCGCCGCCCGCGCGTTGATCGCCGATCCGCTCCGCAGAAGCACTGTCTGACCACCGATCAGGAGAAGACGCACCATGAAGAACTCCCGCTCCGCCCTGCTCGCCACCGGCGCCCTGCTCGCCACCGTCTCCCTGGCCGCCTGCGGCTCCGCCGCCGACGGCGCCAAGGCCTCCGCCGACGGCGCGGCCGGGGCCGAGGTGGAGCTGCGCCTGCCCGACCCGGGCAACTCGGGCTTCCTCGCGCTGGGCAAGAAGGACGGCACGCTGGACAAGGCACTCGCCGCCGTCCACGCGAAGGTCGCCTGGACGGGCAGCGCCGGACCGTTCGCGCCCGCCGCCCAGGCCCTCTCCGCCGACCAGCTCGACATCGCCCAGGGCTCGATCACCTCCGCGGTGGCCGCGCTCGGCCAGAAGCCCGGCTTCAAGCTGTTCGCCCAGACCACGCCCGACGGCGTGGGCGAGGGCATCCTGGTGAAGAACGGCTCACCGATCAAGTCCGTCCAGGACCTGGTCGGCAAGAAGGTCGCCTGCTCGCAGGGCGGCACCAGCGAGTACCTGCTCCTCAAGGCGCTGGAGAAGAACGGCATCCCGGCCGAGAAGGTCGAGCGGGTCTACCTGCGCGCCGACCAGACCGCCGGTGTGTTCAACTCCGGCCAGGTGGACGCCTGGGCGACCTGGAACACCTTCTCCACCCCCGAGATCGCCAACGCCGGCGCGCACTTCCTGGTCAACGGCAAGGAGGTCGGCTCGGACAACTACGCGGTCTGGGCGGTGCGCAACGGCTTCGCCGACAAGTACCCGGCCGTGGTCGCCGCCTTCTACCGCTACCTGCACGAGAACGGCCTCAAGGAGAAGGCCGACCCGGCCGCGTACCTCAACGTGGTCACCGACTCCGGCCCGACCGCCGTCACCCCGGCCGAGAAGGACGTCGCGGTCGCCGTCACCCGCGAGGGCGCCACCGCCGACGTGATCACCGAGGCCGACCTGGTCAGGTTCGGCACGGTCGCGCAGTTCTTCGCCGACCAGAAGGTGACCAAGTCGCTGGTCGACGTGAAGCCGTACGTGCTCGACGTCAGCAAGCTGCCCGGAGGCGGCCAGTGACCGCCGCCGTGACGGCGCCGGACACCGCCGCGCACGCCGCCCCGGCGACCCCGGGCGGCGCGCCGGACACCGCCGCCGCGCTCGCCGCCGGGCTGGTCGTCCCGCACAGCAGGATCCCGGTGCCCCGCCCCCGCTCCCTCGCCCTGATCCTGCGCACCCTCGGCCCGCTCGCCCTGCTCGGCGCCTGGGCCCTGGCCTCCGCCACCGGCGCGCTGACCCAGGACGTGCTGGCCTCGCCCGGCCAGGTCGTCGAGGCCCTGGGCGAGATCTGGCGCAACGGCCAACTCACCGACGCGCTCGGCGTCTCGCTCACCCGGGCCGGCCTCGGCCTGCTGTTCGGCGCCGGCGCCGGGCTGGTGCTGGGTGTGGTCACCGGCTTCTTCCGGCTCGGCGAGGAGCTGCTCGACTCCGCCGTCCAGGTGCTGCGGACGGTGCCGTTCCTGGCACTGGTGCCGCTGTTCATGGTCTGGTTCGGCATCACCGAGACGGCCAAGGTCGCGCTGATCGCCGTCGCCACCAGCTTCCCGATGTACGTCTCCACCTCGGGCGGCGTCCGCAACACCGACCGGAAGCTGATCGAGGCCGTGCGCAGCTTCGGCCTCGGCCGCTGGGCGGTCGTGCGGACGGTGGTGCTGCCGGGCGCGCTGCCCGCCCTGCTGTCCGGCCTGCGACTGTCCATGACCCTCAGCGTGATCGCCCTGATCGCCGCCGAGGAGATCAACTCCACCGAGGGCATCGGCTACCTGATGGCCCAGGCGCAGAACTTCTCCCGTACCGACATCCTCGCGGTCTGCATCCTGATCTACGGCGTGCTCGGCCTGCTCGCCGACGGCGTGGTCCGGGTGCTGGAGCGGGTGCTGATGCCCTGGCGTACCCAAGGAGCGACCCGATGAGCCGTCCGACCGCCCCCGACGCCGCCCCCGACACCGCACCCGCCGTCCACCTGCGCGGACTGCGCCGCACCTTCGGCACCCGGCACGTCCTCGACGGCATCGACCTGGACATCGCCCGCGGCGAGTTCGTCGCCCTGCTCGGAGCCAGCGGCACCGGCAAGACCACCCTGCTGCGGATCCTCGGTGCGCTGGACCGGGCCGACGCCGGGACCGTGCTGGTGCCGCCAGTCCGGACGGTGGTCTTCCAGGAGCCGCGCCTGGTTCCCTCCCAGCGGGTGCTGGCCAACGTCACGATCGGCCTGCCGCGCGCCGCCTCCCGGGAGACCGGGGTGCGGGCGCTGGCCGAGGTCGGGCTCGACCGGCACGCCGACGCCTGGCCGGGCACCCTCTCCGGCGGCGAGGCGCAGCGGGTCGCGCTGGCCCGGGCACTCGTCCGTGAGCCGCAACTGCTGCTGCTGGACGAGCCGTTCGCCGCCCTCGACGCGCTGACCCGGCTGAAGATGCAGGACCTCGTCGGCGAGCTGGTCCGCAAGCACCGCCCGGCGGTGCTGCTGGTCACCCACGACGTGGAGGAGGCGATCCGGCTCGCCGACCGGGTGGCCGTGCTGCGCGACGGGGCGCTCGTCACCGACGAGACCGTGGAGGTGGCCCGCCCGCGCGACTCCGCCGATCCGGCCTTCGCCGCGCTGCGCCGCCGCCTGCTCGCGGACCTCGGCGTCCCGCTGCCAGAGCCCGCCTCCGTCTGAGTCCCGCCGCCGTCCGAGCCCCGCCCCCGTCCGATCCCGTCCGAACCCGCCCGCCCCCGTACAGAACCCGGAGCGATCCCCATGACCGTCACCCTCGGTGTCCACAGCAGCAACCCCTCCCTCTACTACCTCTCCCGACTGGACTTCCTGGCCGAGGAGTTGGCCCCGCTCGGCGAGACGGGGGCCTTCCACCACTACACCGACGGCACCCGCACCGGGGCCCTGCTCGCCGACGGCACCATCGACCTCGGCGGCACCGGCTCCACGCCGCCGGTCACCGCGCAGGCGGCCGGACACGACCTGGTCTACACGGCGGTCTCCGCGCCGCGTCCCGACCACGGCGCCCTGCTCGTCCTCGCGGACGGCCCGGTCAGCGGGGTCACCGGGCTCAAGGGCGGCACCGTCGTCCTCGGGGTCGGCTCCTGGCAGACCCACCTGCTGGCCAAGGCCCTGCACGCGGAGGGGCTCTCGTACGCCACCGACATCACCCCCGTGCGTCCCGTCGCCGGCTCCGACCCCGCCGAGCTGCTGCGGACGGGCGAGATCGCCGGCTGGATCGCCCAGGGCGCCGAGCTGGCCGCCGCGCTGCGGACCGGCGAGTTCCGCGTCCTGGTGCGCACCGGCGACGTGATCACCGACCGCTCGGTGTTCTTCGCCCGCCGCGACTTCGCCGAGGGCCGCCCCGAGGTGGTCGCCGCGATCACCGCCGCCCTGGCCCGCGCCGACGCCTGGGTGGCCGCGAACCCGGCCGAGGCCGCCTCGATCGCCGCCGCCGACCTGGGCGGCAGCGCCGAGGACTGGCAGACCGCCCTGACCGCGCTGCCGTGGCGCCTGGAGTCGGCCACCGCCGCGTTCGTCGCCGAGCAGCAGGAGGCGGCCGACATCTTCCACGCGGTCGGCTTCATCGACCGGGCGATCACCGTCGCCGACGCCCATCTCCCCGGCCTGGAGGCCCCCGTGGCCGCCGCGCTCGCCAAGGCGGTCTGACCGATGGCCTCCGAAGTCCTCTGGTACATCATCCCGCGCGAGGGCCACTACCCCTGGGAGCCGGCCGGCCGCCGCCCGGTCGACCTCGGCTACCTCCAGCAACTGGCCGGTACCGTCGACCGCCTGGGCTACACGGGTGCGCTGCTGGCCACCGACCTGTACGACGTGTGGACGCTCGGCAGCGCCCTGGCCGCGGCCACCAGCGAGAACTTCAAGCCGCTGCTGGCCGTGCACCCGGGCCTGGTGGCGCCCACCCTGCTGGCCAAGATGGCGCTGAGCTTCGAGCACCTGCACGGCGGCCGGCTGCGCTTCAACGTGGTCAACGGCTCCACCGAGCAGCTGCGCGAGTACGGCCTGCACGTCGAGCACGACGACCGCTACCGGCTGAGCGCCGAGTACTGGTCGATCGTCAAGCGCCTCACCGCCGGTGAAGTGTTCGACCACAAGGGGGAGTTCTACGACCTGAAGAACGCCGGTGCGAGCCTGCGCGAACTCACCCCGGTCCAGCCCGGCGGCATCCCGCTCTGGTTCGGCGGCAGTTCGCCCGCCGGCATCGAGATGGCCGCCGAGCACGTTGACGTCTACCTCACCTGGGGCGAGCCCCCGCACCTGCTCAGGGAGAAGCTGGAGAAGGTCCGCGAGCGCGCCGCCGCGTACGGCCGCACCCTGCGGATCGGCCTGCGCCTGCACCTGATCGTCCGGGACACCGAGGACGAGGCCTGGGCCGCCGCCGACCGGCTGCTCGACGTCACCAGCCAGGCCACGTACGCCCGCCAGCTCGGCAACCGGGACGGCGAGGACGGCGTCGGCTGGCAGCGCCAGTTCCGCCAGCACGGCGGCAGGGTCCCGGCCCGGGCGCGGGAGTTGGAGACCCACCCGAACCTCTGGCCGGGGATGAGCCTGTTCCGTCCGGGCCCGGGTACGGCCGTGGTCGGAAGCACCGCCCAGGTGGTCGAGCGCCTCCAGGAGTTCGAGTCGCTCGGCGTCGACACCTTCATCCTCTCCGGCAACCCGCTGCTGGAGGAGGCCCACCGGGTGGCGGAGACGGTCCTGCCCGCACTGGGCGTCACCCGCCGATGACGCCCCCGCTCTCCCTGCTCGCCGACGCCCGCCGGCTGGCGCCCGAACTCGTCCGGCTGCGCCGCGCGTTGCACCGGCGCCCGGAGTCCGGCCTCGACCTGCCGCTCACGCAGGAGGCCGTGCTCCGGGCCCTGGACGGGCTCGGCCTGGAGGTGACCACGGGCAGGGCGCTCTCCTCCGTGGTCGCCGTCCTGCGGGGTACCGGCGAGTCCGGTCCGGGCCGATCCGGTCCGGGGCAGGCCGGTCCGACCGCCGGGGCGCCGTCCGTGCTGCTCCGGGCGGACCTGGACGCGCTGCCGCTGGAGGAGCGGACCGGTCTGCCGTACGCGTCGCAGGTCCCGGGGGTGATGCACGCCTGCGGGCACGACCTGCACGCCGCGATGCTGGTCGGCGCCGCCCGGCTGCTGGCCGAGCGCCGGCACCGGCTGGCGGGGGACGTCGTGCTGGCGTTCCAGCCGGGGGAGGAGGGCCACGACGGCGCCCGGCTGATGCTCGCCGAGGGGCTGCTGGAGGCCTCGGGCCGGCGGCCGGTCGCCGCCTACGCCCTGCACGTCACGACCGGCTCCCCGCTCGGCACCTTCGCCAACCTGGCCGGGCCGGCCCTGGCGGGTTCGGGCGAGCTGACCGTCACGGTGCGCGGCGCCGGCGGCCACAGCGCCTGGCCGCAGGAGGCCCGCGACCCCGTGCCCGCGCTGTGCGAGATGGTGACGGCCCTGCAGAGCGCCGTCACCCGGGGCTTCGACCCCCTCGAACCGGTGGTGCTGGGCGTCGGTGTCCTGCGGGCCGGCACCCGGGCGAACATCATCCCGGCCACCGCCGTCTTCGAGGCCACCCTGCGCGCCCTCACCGACGAGGGCCTGGCCCGGCTGCGCGAGCTGGCCGTCCGCACCTGCCGTGGCGTGGCCGCCGCGCACGGGGTGGAGGTCGACGTCGAGTACACGGAGGGCTACCCCGCCACCCGCAACGACCCGGCCGAGGCGCGGTTCGTCGCGGACACCGTGGCCGGGCTGTACGGCGGGCACCGGTTCGTCGGCGGCGAGCGACCGGCGATGGTCTCCGACGACATCGGCCGGATCCTCGCCGAGGTGCCCGGCGTGATGACCTCGCTCGGCGCCCGCCCGCCGGGCACCGCCGACCGGACCGCGGCGCCCAACCACTCCCCGCACGCCGTGTTCGACGACGCGGTGATCCCGGACGGCGCCGCCCTGTTCGCGGAGCTCGCGATACGGCGGCTCGACGCCGAGCGGGCGTCCTGAGACGCCGGCGGGGCCGAGACGGCGCCGGCGGGCCCGGCGGCACGCTCCCGACACGGGCGGAGCCCGGCGCGGCCTCGGCCCCGCCGGGCTCCGGCCGGGGGGATCCCGACCCTCTCCCGCAGGCTCAGCGACCGCTGAGCCGGTCGATCTCCGCCAGCTCCTCGACGGTCAGCGGCCCGCCGGCCAGGGCGTCGATGTTCTGGTCGAGCTGCCGGACGCTGCTCGCGCCGATGATCACCGAGACCACCCGCGGGTCGCGCAGCACCCAGGACAGCGCCAGCTGCGCCAGGCTCTGCCCGCGGCCCTCGGCGACCTTGTTCAGGGCCCGCAGCTGCTCCAGCTTCGAGCCGGTGAGCGCCTCCTCCTTCAGGAAGTGGCCGACCGACATCCGGGATCCGGCCGGCACCTCGCCACCGAGGTAACGGTCCGTCAGCAGGCCCTGGGCGAGCGGGGAGTAGGCGATCAGACTGGTCTGCGTCTCGCCGACGGCGTCCAGCACGCCGTCCTCCGGGCCGCGGTTCAGGATCGAGTAGCTCGCCTGGTTGAGCAGCACGGGCGTACCCAGCCCGCGCAGGATCGCCACCGCCTCCCGGTGCTGCTGCGCCGGGTAGTTGGAGATGCCCGCGTACAGCGCCCTGCCGGAGCGTACGGCGGTGTCCAGCGCGCCCATCGTCTCCTCGAGCGGGGTCTGCGGGTCGAAGCGGTGCGAGTAGAAGACGTCGACGTAGTCCAGGCCCATCCGGCCGAGCGACTGGTCGAGGCTGGCCAGCAGGTACTTGCGCGAGCCGCCGTCGCCGTACGGGCCCGGCCACATGTCGTAGCCCGCCTTGGAGGCGATGAACAGCTCGTCGCGGTACGGGCGGAAGTCCTGGGCGAACAGGTAGCCGAAGTTGCGCTCGGCGCTGCCGTACGGCGGGCCGTAGTTGTTGGCCAGGTCGAAGTGCGTGATCCCCCGGTCGAAGGCGCGGCGGAGCACCGCGCGCTGCACGTCGAGCGGCTGGGTGTCACCGAAGTTGTGCCACAGCCCCAGCGAGACGGCGGGCAGCTGCACGCCGCTGTGCCCGGCACGGCGGTAGGTCATCGAGGCGTAGCGGTCTTCCGCGGCGAGGTAGGTCATGACGCCATCCTGCCAGTTCGCGGGCCTGGAGTGGACGCACCCCCGGCGCCGTCCCGCAGGCCGGACGCCCCGGGGCGGGGGACCATCGGCCCTGCCGCCCTCGCCGCCGGGCCCGTACGGTGGTGGACAGTCCGCCGACAGGAGCCGCCATGACGCCGCAGCGACCCGCCGACCGTCCCGGTGCCCCCGCCGACCGTCCCGGCGCGGCCGGCCGCGCCCTCGGTGAGCGGCCCCCGCGGCCGCTTCCCGACATCGCCACCCGCGCGGACCTCGAAACCCTGCTGCGCCGCTTCTACCGGGCCGCCTTCGCGGATCCGCTGATCGGCCCGCACTTCACCGAGGTCGCCCGGCTGGACCTGGAGGAGCACCTCCCGCACATCGCCGACTTCTGGGAGAGCGCGCTGCTGCGCACCGCCTCCTACCGTCGCAACGCCTTCGCCCCGCACGCCGCGCTGCACGAGCGCCGCCCGATGACCGCCGAGCACTTCGGCCGCTGGGTGCAGCTCTGGACCGCCGCGGTGGACGGCCTGCACGCGGGCCCGGTCGCCGAGCGCGCGAAGGCCCAGGGGGAGCGGATCGCCGTCAACCTGCTGCGCCGCACCTCGGGGGGCGGCACCGACGCGCCCGACGGCGGCGCCGGCGGGTTCGTCCCGCTCTCGGCCGTCCTGCTGCGCAGCTGAGCCCCGCCGCGGCGGCGGTGTCACCGCCCCGGCCCGGCGGTGCCGGGCGCTGAAGGTCGGGTGCCCCCGGGGTGACGGCCGGCCGACGGGCCCGGCCACCGGGCGGGCGGCGAGGGGCCGACCCTTGCCCCGCCCCTGAGCGGCTGCATATGCTCCGCAGGGATCGTGTGTGTGCGGTCCGGCCACTCGCGCAAGGGCGGCGGCCGGCCGCGTCGAGGGGAGCCGTCATGGTCGAGTGCACCGCGCTCCTGTGCTGTTGTCGCCCCCGCAGCACCACGCGCTGACGCGGCCCGAACGACCGCCCGTCGCACGATCCCTCCCAGGTGCTGCTCCCGCGCGAGCGCAGCCGTGCCCCGGGCGCTCGGGCGCGGTGGCGGCCTTCCGCGCCCGTTCGACCGCCCCGAAGGAGACCGCCATGCGGTTCACCGTCTCGTCCCTCGTCTCCAACGGCCCCGACCCCGTCAGCGGCGTGCAGCGCACCCCGCACGAGAAGCTCCACAACGTGATCGACCAGGCCGTCACGGCCGAGCAGCTGGGCTACGAGGGCTACGGGGTGGGGGAGCGGCACGGCGCACCGTTCCTGTCGCCGGCCCCGCCGGTGCTGCTCGGCGCCATCGCCGCGCGGACCTCGACGATCCGGTTGTTCACCACCGTCACCGTGCTGAGCATCCTCGACCCCGTCCGGGTCGCCGAGGACTACGCGATGCTCGACCAGCTGTCCGGAGGCCGGCTGGAGCTGATCATCGGCAAGGGCAACGACCCCCGCCACTTCGGCCTGTTCGGGCTCCCCGAGGAACGCCAGTGGGACGCCCTCGCCGAGAACTACGGTCTGCTGCGCCGGCTCTGGCGGGAGGAGAAGGTCAGCTGGGAGGGCAGCACTCGGCCGGCCCTGACCGAGGTCACCACCGCGCCCAGGCCGCTGCAGTCCCCGATCCCGGTCTGGCACGGCAGCGCCACCAGCGAGCAGTCCACCGACCTGGCCGCCCGCCACGGCGATCCGCTGTTCTCGGCCAACTCCTTCCACCCGATGGCCAAGTACAAGGCGCTGGTCGACCACTACCGCGAGCGCTGGGTGCACTACGGCCGCGACCCGAAGGACGCCAGGGTGGGGACGGGATTCGGCGGGATGTTCGTCGCCAGGCGGTCCCAGGACGCGGTCGACGGCTACCGCCCGTACTGGGAGGCGATGTACAACTCGGCGGCGGGCCGGCACAACAACTCGCCGTTCGCGACCCTGGAGGACGCCCTGGAGCACGGGTCCGCGCTGGTCGGCAGCCCGCAGCAGGTGATCGAGAAGATCCACCGCTACCACCAGGCCTTCGGCAACGAGGTGGTCGGCATCGGGGTCGACGCGCTCACCGAGGACGTCCAGCACGAGCAGCTGGAACTCTTCGCCGCCGAGGTCGCCCCGGTGATCCGCAAGGAGATCCCGGACCCGCCGGCGGCCGGGTGAGCGGCCCGACGGTCCGCACGGCCCCGGCCGGGTGGGCCGCCCGACGCCCCGGGTGACCGGGGCCGCCGGCGGATCCCGGCGCTCCGCACCTCGGGCTGACGGCACGCCAGGGCGTGACGTACACCTCCTTCGAACGTGACGTACGCCTCACCCGGAGCCCGCCGGGGCGGGAGTGGCGGGGGGTGTGCGTGGGCAATCGACCTCCGGAGGGCCGAACCGCCGCCGCCGCGCGGACGGCCCCGGGCCGTGGCCGCCGGGGGGCGGCGCACGGCCCTTCGGGAGCTCGCCCGCCCGGGCCCGGCGTCCGTCCGTACACCCGGCGATCCGAGCCCCTGCCGGCGGTCGCCACGGCGGGCCGCCCGGTACGGGAGCCCGCCGCCCGGGGAGGGGGCCACGGCATCCGGCGGGCCGGGCCGAGCGTGCTCGCGGTCCACCGGGAGCGGCGGTCGCCCCGTCGCATAGGCTGCCTCCCACGATGGTGCGGCTCAGGGGGCTGTCCGGCAGGATCCGCGGGACGGACCCCGGGCCGACCGGCAGCCGGTGGGCGGACGAAGGAGCGCTGCGGGGGTGCGTGCATCGCAGGGCGAGGCGGGGGAACCCCCGGCCGCGGGGCGGGGGCGGAGCAGCGGCGGAGCCGCGGCGTCGGACGACGGCGGGCGGCTCCCGGCCGACGGCTCGGGGAGTGCGGCGCCCGGGCGGCGCGACGCCTCCGACCAGGTGCCGGTCGGTCTCCGGGTACTGGGCTCCCTGACGGCCGAGGTCGGCGGCGACCGGGTCGTGCTCGGCGGTCCGCGCCAGCGCGGGGTGCTCGCCCGACTGCTCGCCGCCCGCGGCGGGGTCGTCCCCGTCGACCGGATCATCGACGACCTCTGGCAGGGCCGCCCGCCCGCCAAGGCGGCCGCGTCCGTGCAGGCCTACGTCTCCAATCTGCGCCGGCTGCTCGAACCCCGTCGCGGCCCGCGTGAGCCCGCACGGCTGCTGGTCAGCGAGACGCCCGGGTACGCCCTCCGGCTGCCGGCCGAGGCCGTGGACGCCTGGCGGTTCGGGCTGCTGCTGGAGCAGGCCCGCGAACAGCGCCCGCCCGAGGCCGCGATCGCCCTGCTGGACGAGGCGCTGGGGCTCTGGCGGGGCGCCGCCTACGCCGAGTTCGCCGACGAACCGTGGGCGGTGGCCGAGACCGCCCGGCTGACCGGGCTGCGGCTGGCCGCCCGTGAGCAGCGGGCCGCCCTGGCCGTCCGGCTGGGCCGGCCGGACGAGGCCGCCGTCGAGGCCCGGGCCCTCACCGACGAGCACCCCCTGCGCGAGGAGGGCTGGCGCCTGCTGGCCCTCGCCCTCTGGAACACCGGCCGCCAGGCGGAGGCCCTGGACGAGCTGCGCCGGGCCAGGGCCCTGCTCGCCGAGGAGCTCGGCCTCGACCCGGGCCCGGCGCTGGCCGGGCTGGAGGCCGCGATCCTGCAGCAGCGCACCGAGCTGCTCGCCCCACCCGCCCCGCTCGCTCCAGTGCCGGTACCGGTGGCGGAGGCGTTCGGCTCCGGGCCGACGCCGGCGAGCCGGGCCGCCACGGCGATGCTCGGCGGGCCGCCCACCGTGCCCGGCGAGCGGCTCACGGCCGAGCGCCTGCCCGCCCGGCCGCCGGGCGGCCCGGTGTTCGTCGGCCGGGAGTCGGAGCTGCGGACGTTGCGCCGGGCCGCCGCCGAGGCGGCCGGCGGCCGGTCCGCGGTGGCGATCGTCACGGGTGAGGCCGGGGCCGGCAAGTCCACCCTGCTGGCCCGCCTGCACACCGAACTGACCGCCGCCGGCTGGCGGATCGCGACCGGGCGGTGCCCGGAGAGCGAGGGCGCCCCGCCGGCCTGGGCCTGGACCGAGGCCCTGCGCGAACTCGCCCGCCAGGCACCGCCGGACGGCGATCTGGCCGCCGCCCTGGCTCCGGTGCTGGACGAGGACCGGGACCGCGCGGTGGGCGGCCCGTACGCGGCCGGCCCGGCCGCGCTCGCCACGACCGTCTCCACGGCCGGCAGGGCCGCCCCCGGCCCGACCGTCGGCTCCGTCGGCCTCCCCGCCGGCCTCCTCGCCGGTCGCGTTGACGGCCCGCGGAAGCCCGGCGCCGCCGTCTTCCGCCCGCCCGCCGGCCTGCTCGCCGTCCGCACACCCGACGGCGCCCGGGCCCCCGGCGCCGCCGCCCGTACGTCCGACCGCCGGTCCGACGCGCTCGTCGGACGGTTCCGGCTGCACCGCGCCGTCGGCGACTGGCTGCGCCGGGCCGCCGCCGACCGCCCGGTGGCCATCGTGCTGGACGACCTGCACACGGCCGACCGGGAGACCCGCGACCTGCTCACCGACCTGGCCGGCGGCCCGCCCACCCCCGGACTGCTGCTGGTGCTGGCCCACCGGCCCGGTGAGGGCGAACTCACCGACGCGCTCGCGGTGCTGGCCCGCCGCTCGCCCCACCGGGTACAGCTGACCGGACTCGGCGAGGAGGACGCGGGCCGGCTGATCGAGTCCGTCTGCGCGACCGCCGTCGACCGCGAGACCGTGCACGCGCTGGCCGACCGCACCGGCGGGAATCCCTTCTACCTGCTGGAGAGCGCCCAACTGCTGGCCGGGGAAGGCGCCCTGGTCGCCGTCCAGGAGGTGCCGCAGGGCGTCAGGGACGTGCTGCGCCGCCGCTTCGACCGGCTGCCGGCGACCGCCGTCACGGCCCTGCGGCTGGCCGCCGTGGTCGGCCGGGAGGCGGACGCCGAGGTCCTGCTGCGGGCCTCGGACGCCGACGAGGACGAGCTGCTCGACGCGCTGGAGGCCGCCGTCGAGGGCGGCCTGCTGACCGAACCCCGGCCCGGCAGCGTCCGGTTCACCCACGCGCTGGTCCGGGACACCCTGTACGCCGACCTCAGCGGGCTGCGCCGGGCCCGGCTGCACGGCCGGGTCGCGGACGCCCTGCGCGAGCTGCGCCCCGACCACATCCAGGCCCTCGCCCACCACTACACCCGGGCCGCGACCGGTGCCACGGCCGGCCTCGCCGTCGACTACTGCGTCCGCGCGGCCGAGGCCGCGGAGCGCCGCTACGCGCACGAGACCTGCGCCGCCCTGCTGCGGCAGGCCCTGGACAGCTTCGACCGGCTTCCGCCGGACGGCGGGGACCGCGAGGCCCGGCGCATCGCCCTGCTCGGCGCCCTGCTGCGGGCCCAGGTGCGGATGGGCGCGGTGGCCGCCGCGATGGACACCAAGGCGACCGCGCTGCGGCTCGCCCGCGAGGCCGGCCGCTACGACCTGCTGATCGAGGCCTGGACGGCCTGGACCGAGCCCACCCCGTGGGTCACCCACCCGTACGGCAGCTTCGACCAGGCGGCCGTCGACTCGCTCACCGCCCTGCTGGACCGCTCCGGCATGCCGGCCACCACCCGCCTGCGCCTGCTCGACGCGCTCACCTACGAACTGGACTGCTCCGGCCGGCCGGAGGGCTGGGAGGCAGCCGCCGAGGCGCTGGCGATCGCGCGGGCCGAGGGCGACCCGCGCCTGCTCGCGATGGCACTGGCCGCCCAGGCCCGGGTGCACGACCACGAACTGGCCTCCGAACTGCGCGCGGCGACGGCCGCCGAACTCGCCGTCGTCGCCGCCGAGCACGACCTGCCGGCCTACCGCTGGCACGCCGAGCAGCTCGCGTCCTCGGTGGCGGCGGTCGCCGGCGACCTGCCCGCCCTGCGGACCCACATCCGGGCCGCCCGGGAGATCGCCGAGACCTACGGACTCCCCGAGCTCCTCGACGTCGGCACCGGCCAGCTCGGCATGCTCGCCCTCGCCGCCGGCCGGACGGACGAGGCGCGCCGGCTCTACGCCCTGACCACGGGCGGGCTGCGGGCCCGCGGTTCCGTGCACGCCGAGGGGTTCACCGCACTGGTGGCCGTGCTGATCGCCCTGCAGGAGGGGCGGCTGGCCGAGCAGCTCCCGCTGATCGAGCACATGCGCACCGCCTACGGGCCGCTCGCCGCCGACATGCACGCGCTGGCCCTGCTCGCCCTCGGCCGACCGGTCGAGGCCCGTGCCGCCCGCGCGGACCGGCACGTCCTCCCGCCGGACTACTTCCGCTCGCTCTTCCTCACCGTCCGGGCGATGGCGGTGATCGAGCTGGAGGAGCGGGCGGAGGCGGCCGACCTCGTCGAGGAACTGCTGCCGCTGCGTGACCTGGTGGCGGGCGCCGCCAGTACCTCCCTCGCGCTGCGGCCGGTGGCCCAGGTACTCGGTGAGCTGTGCCGACTGCTGGGCAGGGAGGCGGAGGCGGTCGGGCACTTCCGGCACGCCGCCGTGGTCGCCCGCCGCTGGGAGTCCGCGGCCTGGGCGGCGGAGGCCGAACGGGCCCTCGCCGGGTCGGCCTGACCGTCCGGCTGCCCGCGCCCTGTCCTTCGCCCGCCTCGCGCTCGCCCTTCGCCCGCCCTGCGGATCGGGCGCCGGCCCGGTGCTCCGGCCCGGTGCTTCGGCTTGGTGCTTCGGCTTGGAACGCGGCTTGGACCCCGGCTTGGAGCGCCGGCTCGCAGTGCCCACACCGGCTTGGAACCGGACCCAAGTCGACTCCAAGCCACCGGTGCCAGGATCACCCGGAGGTCACCGCCGGCACGCACCGCCGGCACCAACCGTCGCCGCGCGGCACCTCCGCGCAGTTCCGCCCCGCGGTCCTGCCCGGCGGCTCCGCTCCGCAGCACCGTTCCGAAGCCCGTACCTGCCGAAAGGCCCCTGATGTCCTCGTTCCTCGGCCGCCTCGGCGGCGCCGCGGCGGCCAGACCGTGGCGCACGCTCGTCGCCTGGCTGCTGCTGCTCACCGCCGCCTTCGCCCTCGTGTTCACCGTGGGCGGCAGCCCGCGCGACTCGTACCGGGTGCCCGGCACCCGCTCGCAGGCCGGCAGCGACCTGCTGGCCGAGCGCTTCCCCGAGATGTCCGGCGCCGGCGCCCGGGTCGTGGTGCACGACCGGAGCGGCGCCCGGGTCCCGGACACCGTGCTGGAGGAGCTGCGCGGCCGCCTCGCGGTGCTGCGCGGCACCCCGACCGTGGCCCCGCCGGTGTTCTCGCCGAGCGGCGACACCGCGCTGATCGCCCTGACCTACCGGATACCCGTCACCGACTTCAAGGGCTCCGAGGGCCTGGACGCGCTGCGCGAGGCCGCCGGGCCGGTCGAACGCGGGGGCCTGCAGGTGGAGTTCGGCGGCCAGCTGCCGGAGAACTTCTCCGCCCCCTCGGGCACGGCCGAGGCGATCGGCATCGTCGCCGCCCTGCTCATCCTGGTGCTCGCCCTCGGCACGGTGGTCTCGGCCGGCCTGCCGCTGATCGTCGCGCTCGCCGGCCTGGGCCTGGGCAGTGCGGTGATCTACCTGCTCGCCGCCGTCACCGACATCAGTGCCACCGCCCCGACGGTCGCCAGCATGGTCGGCCTCGGGGTCGGCATCGACTACGCGTTGTTGCTGGTCAGCCGCCATGTCGAGGGCCTGCGCCGGGGGCTGACCCCGCAGCGGGCCGCCGCCGAGGCGACCGCCACGGCCGGCTCCTCGGTGGTGGTGGCCGGCTCCACCGTGCTGGTGTCCCTGTTCGGTCTGAAGCTCGCCGGACTCGCCACCTACGCCTCCTTCGGCTACGCCACCTTCGCGGTGGTGGGCGCGGTGATGCTGGCCTCGTTGACCCTCGTCCCGGCGCTCTGCTCGCTGGCCGGCCCGCGCCTGCTGCGCCGGGCGGAGCGGCGCGGCGACGGCGCCCCGGCGCCCCGGCCGGCCGGTCCGACCCGTACCGAGCGGTGGGCCCGGTTGATCGGCCGCCGCCCGGTGGCCGCCGCCCTGGCCTCGCTGGTCGTGCTGCTGGCCCTGGCCGCGCCGATGCTCGCGATGCGCACCTGGCCGCAGGACGCAGGCATCCAGACGGAGTCCAACACCACCCGCAGGGCGTACGACCTGGTGTCCGCCGCCTACGGGCCGGGCGCCAACGGCCCGCTGCTGGTCACGGTCGACCTGCACAAGGTGCCTGCCGCCGAACTCCCCTCCATCGCGGACCGGTTGAAGAGTGACCCCGGGGTCGCCGGGGTGGCCCCGGCGGTGCTGAACGGATCGGCCGACGCGGCCGTGGTCTCCGTCCAGCCGCGGACCGGGCCGCAGGACACCGACACCCGGGAGCTGCTCGGCCGGATGCGCTCCGGACTCCTGCCGGACGGCGCCGAGGTGACCGGGGTGGTCGCGGTCTTCTCCGACATCTCCGACCGGCTGGCGTCCAGGCTCTGGGTGGTCGTCCCGTTCGTGGTGGCGCTGTCGCTGATCCTGCTGACGCTGCTCTTCCGGGCGCCCGTGATCGCGGTCAAGGCGGCGGCGATGAACCTGCTCTCGGTGGCCGCCGCGTACGGGGTGATGACGGCGGTCTTCCAGACCGACCAGGGAGCGCGGCTGCTGGGACTGCCGCACTCGGTGCCGGTCTCCTCCTGGGTGCCGATCCTGATGTTCACCGTGCTGTTCGGTCTGTCGATGGACTACGAGGTCTTCCTGCTCTCCCGGGTCCGCGAGGACTGGCTGGCCACCGGTGACGCACGGGGCAGCGTGGTGCGCGGGCTCTCCGCGACCGGCCGGGTGATCAGCAGCGCGGCCGCCATCATGGTGGCGGTCTTCATCGGCTTCGCGATCGACCCGGACGTCACCGTCAAGATGATGGGCGTCGGGATGGCGGCGGCCGTGCTGGTCGACGCCACGGTCGTCCGGCTGGTGCTCGTCCCGGCGACCATGACCCTGCTCGGCCGCGCCAACTGGTGGCTGCCCGGCTGGCTGGACCGCCTGCTGCCCGAGCTGCGGATCGAGCACGGCGACGGCCCGGTGCCCGCCGCCGCGGACCGCCAGCCGGTCGGCGTCTGACCCCGCGGGCCCTGCCGGGCGGCTACGGCTCCCCGGCGCGTACGACCGTCCCTCCCCGGGGCCGCCGGCATCGTCCGGCGGCCCCGCCGTCGTGTCGGTGGGCGTGTCGGCGGCGGTCTCCGCCTCGGGGTTCGCCGTCGTGTCCGCCGCCCTGTCGGGGCAAGGCGGGTGGCGTTCTGTACCTACTGGTATGTACAGTGGAGCCATGGCAACCCAGGACCGGCTGATCGAGAGCACCCAGGAACTCCTCTGGGAGCGCGGCTACGTCGGCACCAGCCCCAAGGCGATCCAGCAGCGGGCCGGCGTCGGCCAGGGCAGCATGTACCACCACTTCGCCGGCAAGCCCGACCTCGCGGCAGCCGCGCTGCGCCGCAGCGCCGAGCAGATGCGGGCGCTCGCCGAGGAGCGGCTGGCCGGCCCCGGCACCGCCTACCAGCGGATCGAGGCGTACCTGCTGCGCGAGCGCGAGGTGCTCCGCGGCTGCCGGATCGGGCGGATGGCGCAGGACCCGGAGGTGATCGCCGACCCGCAGCTCCGGGCGCCGGTCGAGGAGACCTTCGACTGGCTGCGCGGACGCATCGCCGAGGTGCTCGAAGAGGGCCTGGCGGCCGGCGAGTTCGCCCCGGGCGTCGATCCGGCCGACACCGCGGCCGCGGTGGTGGCCGTGGTCCAGGGCGGCTACGTGCTGGCCCGCGCCGCCGACAGCGTCGAGCCGTTCGGGCAGGCCGTCCGCGGCGCCCTCGGGCTGCTCGCGGCCCGGCGGCAGACCTGACCGCCGGGCCGACGCGCCCCCGACTCCTCGCGCGCCGACGCGCCCCCGACTCCTCGCGCGCCGACGCGCCCCCGACTCCTCGCGCGCCGACGCGCCGCACCCCGGTACATCCCGCACCCTCCCCCGCACGCACACCCGCACGCCCCGTGCGGCGAGAGCTCCGATCGGAGAGGCCCACCGTGTACGCGATGCAGTACGAGATCACCCTGCCCGCCGACTACGACATGGAGATCATCCGCAGGCGGGTCGCCACCAGGGGCCACCTGATGGACGACTTCCCCGGGCTCGGCCTCAAGGCCTACCTGGTCCGCGAGCGCGGCGACGAGGGCGGCTCGCCGGTGAACCAGTACGCGCCCTTCTACCTCTGGCGCACCGCCGAGGGCATGAACGCCTTCCTCTGGGGCTCCGGATTCCGGGGCATCGTCGAGGACTTCGGCCGCCCGGTGGTCCGGCACTGGGTGGGCGCCGGGTTCCGCTCCGGGCCGGCCGCCGACTCCACCCCGCTCACCGCCACCCGCCGAGCCGAGCCGCTCCCCGTAGGCGTCGACCCGGCCGAGGCGATCGAGCGGGCGCTCGCCGAACTCCCCGAGGACGAGACCCTGCACAGCGCGGCCGTCGCGGTCGACCCGGACCGCTGGGAGCTGCTGCGCACCGCCCTGTGGCGGGGGAGGGCCCCGGAGCAGCACGGCACCCGGTACCGGGTGCTGCACCTGTCCCGCCCGGGACTCCACGAACTGCCGGCCGGCCGGCACTGGTGAAAGGACCGACCCCGATGTCACCCGACGACCTCACCCCGGCCCCGCTGGAGCGCGAAGCGGGCTACCGCCTGCTGAACGAGCTGGCCGGCCCGCAGACGCAGGACCGGACCCTGCGCGGTCTGGACGAGCTCGCCCCCGGATTCCCCGACTGGATCGTCACCAGCCTCTTCGGCGGCACCTACCAGCGCCCCGGCCTGGAACTGCGGGACCGCCAGCTGCTCAACCTCGCCGCGCTGGCCGCCCTCGGCGGGGTGGAGCCCCAGCTCGCCGACCACGTGCGCAACAGCCTGCGGATCGGGCTGACGAGGGAGCAGATCATCGAGTCGATGGTCCACCTGGCGCCCTACATCGGCGTCCCGAAGGCCCTGGCCGGCCTGCGGGTGGTCGCCGCCACCCTCGCGGAGGGGGCTCCGGGCGGCGGGGCCGGGTCGTGACCGCCGTCCGCACCGTACGGGGGGACGTCGACCCGGCGGCGCTGGGTGTCTGCGACTCCCACGACCACCTCTTCCTCGCCTCCCCGCTCCTGCCGGGGCAGGAACTCGACGACCCGGCGGCGGCCGAGGCGGAGCTGCGCGCCTTCGCGGCGGCCGGCGGCCGGGCCGTGGTGCAGTGGACGCCGTACGGGATGGGCCGGGGCGCGGCGGACCTCGCCGGGCTCTCCCGGGACACCGGGGTGCACCTGGTGGCGGCCACCGGACTGCACCAGGCCCGGCACTACGAGCCCGACGTGCTGGCGGCGCTGTCCGACGTGGACGCGCTGGCCCGGCTGTTCGTCGAGGAGCTGACCAGCGGTCTGCGCGAGGCCGGCCCCCGGGGCGGGGCGCCGGTCGCGGTGCGGGCCGGGATGATCAAGGTCGCGGGCGGCTACCACGACCTGGACGAGCACGCCCGCCGGGTGATGACGGCCGCCGCCGCGGCCCACCACGCGACCGGCGCACCGATCGGTGTGCACCACGAACTCGGCACCGGGGCGCCCGAGGTGCTGGCCCTGCTCTGCGGCGAGCTCGGCGTCCCGCCCGCGCGGGTGATCCTCGGTCACCTCAACCGGTTCCCCGACCTGCGGATGCACCGGCAGCTGGCCGAGTCCGGCGCCTTCCTCGCGCTGGACGGCCCGTCCCGGGCCAACCACGCCACCGACCACCGCCTCCTCGACGTCCTGGCCGCCCTGGTCGACGCCGGTCACGCCGGCCAACTGCTGCTCGGCGGCGACACCACCACCCGGGCGGCCCGGGGCGCGCCCGGCCTGCCCCACCTGGTCGGCGGCCTCGCCGCCCGGATCACCCGGGAGTTCGGAGCCGGGCTGACCGAGCGGCTGCTGGTCACCAACCCGGCCCGCGCCTTCGCGGCCGACTGGGCCTGACGGGTCGGGCGGCCGCTTCCCCGGTCGGGGCCCGGTCGGGCGTCGGTCAGGGCCCGGCGGGCCGCGGGGCCTTCACCCCGTGGACGGCCGTGTACTCGGCGGCCAGCCAGGGCCCCAGGTCGTCGATCAGTACGGTGAGCGCGGCCCGGTCGGCGCCGGGCCGGCGGGCGAGGTCGGCGGCCAGCCGCAGCTGGCCGGCGCGCTCGGGGTAGTAGCGGCCGAACACCTCGGCGGACAGGCCGAGATCGCTGGTCCAGCCGCCCCAGCGCGGCATCACCAGCGTGAGGCCGGTCCGGACCGTGCGGCGGCCCACCGCCCGGCCGAGCGCCCTGGTCTCGGCCTCGGTAGCGGCGGCGGCCAGCCGCTCGCGCCAGCGGGGGAGGAGGCTGCCGAGATCGCCGTTGGTCTCGCGGGCGAGCAGCGAGGTAGGGCGGTAGCGCGGCAGCCGGGCGGCGAGGTCCTCGCCCAGCAGCGGGGTGCACAGGCAGGCGACGAACCAGCCGAGGTCGTGCCGTTCGAGGTCGCTCAGCAGGGTGGCGGTGTCGGAGAGCACGATCCCGGCGCCGTCGATCACGGGGTGGGCGGCGTCCAGCCCGGCCTCCAGCACCGCGGCGTCGGCCCGGTCGGCGGCGGTGGGCGGCCGGCGCAGCGCGAGCAGCAGGTCGAGGTCCGAGACGCCGGGGGTGGCGGTGCCGCGCGGGACGCTGCCGTAGAGGTAGGCGCTGTGCAGCCGCTCCGGCCCGAACAGCGCCGTGATGCGGGCCCGGGCGTCGGCGACCACCCCGGCGAAGGCGGGCGGCACCCGGTCGAGGGCGCCCTCGCGGGCGATGCAGCCGTCCTGGTCGAGTCCTGGAGCAGTCATGCCCTCACCCTGCCGGGCGCCGGCGACCGGGCGCCAACGGGTTTCCGGTGCCCCGGTACGCCCGCCGGGCGGCCCGCCGGTCGGGGGCCGGTGAGGCGCGGGTCAGCCCTTGACCGCGTAGCGGGCCAGCACCAGGTCCACGCCCGAGCTGATGATCCGGGTGAGCTCGGCCTCGTCCGTCTCGGTGTCGGTGCGGAAGGTCTGGATCAGCTGCGGCACGCCGACGGTGGCGGCGACGAACTGCTGGACGGCCAGCGCCGGGTCGGGCGTGTCGAGCTCGCCGCGTTCGTCGAGTGCGGTGAAGGCGGTGATCAGCGGCCGGTTGTACATGTCGAAGGTGACCCGGTACCAGAGCTGTCCGAGCTGCGGGAACCGGTCGATCTCGCCGATCACCAGGCGGCGCAGCGACATGATGTCGGGCCGCAGCAGGATGTGGGCCCAGTCCGTGGCGAGGTCGACCAGTGCGGTGCGCAGGTCGGGTGCGTCGGCGACGCCCGCGGCGCCGCACTCCAGGGTGGCGTACGTCTGCGGCAGTATCCCGCCGACCACGGCGAGGAAGAGCCGCTCCTTGTTGCCGAAGTGCTTGTAGACGGTGGCCTTGGAGACCCCGGAGCGGCTGGTGATCGCGTCCATCGAGGCGGCGGAGTAGCCGGCCCGCAGGAACTCCACCAGGGCGGCGTCGATGATCGCCTGTCGCTTGCGCTGCGACACCTCGACGGGGGCCGGGATGACGGGGATTCCGTACTCGTCCAGCGGGCCCGCGGGCTCGACTCCCATGGTGGTACTTCCTCTGTTCCGCGGGTGGGGGAGGGACAGACTACACGAATCGCCCCTCCGACCACACTGAACCGTACGGTTGACTGAACTGAACCGATTCGTTTAGTTTTCTCTCTGTCGAGGCCGGTTCGCTCAAGGACCAGCCGCACGCCGGTTTCTGAAGGAGCATCACCATGACCGTCTCCAAGGTCTTCGCCATCTCCGGTTCGCTCCGCGCGGGCTCGCACAACACCCTGCTGCTGCACGCGGCCCGGAAGTTCACCCCCGGCGACATGGAGATCGAGATCTTCGACGGCCTGCGCGAGATCCCGCCCTACGACCGGGACCTCGACAACCCGGAGGACCGCCCGGCCGTCGTCAACGACCTGCGCCGGCGGGTGCTGGAGGCCGACGGCCTGCTGATCGCCACCCCGGAGTACAACCACTCGGTGCCCGGCGTGCTCAAGAACGCCATCGACTGGCTCAGCACGGACTGGAGCGGCACCGAGGGCCGTCCGCTGCACCGCAAGCCCACCGCCGTCGTCGGCGCCGCTCCCGCCAACCTCGGTTCGGTGCGCGCCCAGCTGGCGCTGCGTCAGGTGTTCGCCGGCACCGAGACCGACGTCGTGGTCAAGCCGGAGGTGCTGGTCTTCCGCTCGCACGAGCGCTTCGACGCGGAGGGCAACCTCACCGACGAGACCGCGGTCGGCCTGCTGCAGGGCATCCTGACGGCCCTCCAGGACAAGATCGACGCCGACCGGGCGCGCCGCCAGGCGGCCTGACCCGTTCGGTGGTGGCGGACCCGTCCGACGGCGTGTCGCCGGCCCGGCGCACCTTCCCCGGCGCCCCGGCCACCCGTCCGGTCGGGTCCCCGCCGCCCCCCGCGCCGCCCGCTCGACGTCGTCGGCCGGGCGGCGCGGTGCGTCACCTCCGGGTGCCACCGCCGATCCGGATCCCGGTGCCGGTGCCGGTGGCGAACGCGTCCCGTCCCGGGTCGAGCACGGCGATCACGCGCCGGTGACGGCTCCGGCCCGCCCAGGCGTCGACGCCGCTACGGCGCGACCGGCGCCAGGGTGCCGGTGTGCAGCTCGCCGACCCGGCCGCCCTCGCCCTCGTACGTCCAGAAGGCCCGCACGGTCAGCGTGGCGAGGTCCATCACATGGCTGACGGTGATGCCGCTCTGCTCCGTCCAGCTGACGAAGTACTGCTCGGGGCCGACCTGCGCGACGTGCAGGGCGACGTCCTCCCACTGCCCGGCCGACTCGCCGAGCCCCTCCCAGCGCAGGCGCTTCCCGTCGGCCGAGTAGGCGTTGCGGAACTCGGCGCCGTTGTCGACCTGGAAGAGGTAGGTACGGCCGGCGAAGGCGGGCAGTGGCGCGGTCATGGCGGGGCTTGTCCTCGTCGTCTCGTGTCGGTGGGACGTGACCGGTCACCCGGGCACGCCCCACCAACCTATCCGACGGCGCCTGCCTTTCGCCCTACTTCAGGTAGGGGCCGTCCGCGCCGACCTTGCCCGGTGCGGCGTTGGCCCCGCCCAGGTCCAGCACGTACACGCGCAGGTTGCCCTTGCCGGGCGCCGCCACGCTCAGGGTGCCGTTGGTGACCGTCCGGACGTCGCCGGAGACGGCGTCCTTGTAGGTGCCGTTCGGGATCCCGGTGTACGTCGCCGCGTTGGTCACCGCGACCAGCGCGAACGAGTCGGTGCCGCTCGCCGCGTCGGTGTAGCGGCGCTTGAAGGCCATGTCACCCGACACGCCGGTGGTCGAGTACTGCCCCATCTGCAGGGCCGGCACCGCCCGGCGGATCTGGTTCAGCCGCTGGACCTGCTTGACCAGCGGCTGCGAGAGCGTGCTTGCGACCGCACCGGAGGCACCGGAGACCACCGAGAAGTCGGAGGCGGTCACGTCACCCGCGATCTTGTCGCCGTAGTAGGCGCGCCCGGTGGTGGCCAGCGGGCAGGTCGGGCCGCAGTCGATCTGCTTCCCGGCCTGGAACTCGATCTCGGAGCCGTAGTACAGCGTCGGGATCCCGCGGAAGGTCCACATCAGGGCCATGTTCTCGGCCCAGGCGTCGGTGCCGCCGGCGTACCGGGTGCTCGACTTGTTGGGGCCGAAGTCGTGGCTGTCCACGTAGACCACGTTGTACGTGGCGTCGTTGGTGGAGTCGTCCGAGTCCTTGCCGTTGTTGAAGGCGTTGGACGCGTCACCGAAGTTCATGTGCATGCGCATGTCGATGATGTTCATGCCGCTGAACTGGCTCTTGTCCGGCGTGTGGTAGCTGTTCCCGTTCAGGAACGCGTTGCTGGACGTGGGCTGGTTGGCGGTGCCCATGGTGTTCTCGTAGTTGAACTGGTCGAGCGCCGCCTGCACGTCGTCGGAGGTGTACTCCTTGCGCTCCTTCCAGGTGAAGAACTGCGCCGAGTGGTTCACCGAGCCGCGGTTCCACTTGTCGTTGACGAACGCGCCGACCTCACCGAAGACGAAGAAGTTCGCCGCCTTCGCCGCCCCGAACTTCTGGGTGACCTCGCTGTAGATGGCCGGCAGGAAGCGGCGGTTCCAGGTCACCCGGGGGATGTGCACGGCGGTGTCGATCCGGAACCCGTCCACGCCCATGTCGATGTACTTGTTGTAGGCGCCGATCAGGTACTGCTGGACGACCGGGTTCTCGGTGTTGAAGTCGGCCAGGTCCTCGTGCAACCAGCAGGAGCGCGAGTCCTCGCCCTCCCAGTTGCCGATCCAGCACTGGTGGTACAGCGCCTTCGGGAACATCCCCGACGTGGGGTTGGGCCACTGGCAGTTGTAGACCGTGTAGCCCTCGGCGCTGCGGCCCCCGGTCGGCACGCCCCAGTTGACGCAGGTGTTGCCGGCCGGCGCGGTGGTCGACCACATGTCGCCGTTGTAGTACGACTTGCCCGACACCGGGTCGACCGTCAGGCCGTCGTACTCGAAGCCCGCGTTCGGGGCGTCGTAGTACCAGCTCCACTGGGCGTCGCGGACGCCGTAGACGGTGGGCGTGAACAGGCCCTTGGCACCCCAGCGGGAGCTGTGGTTGTAGACCACGTCCTGGTAGATCTTGATGCCCTTGGCGTGCGCGGCGTTGATCAGGTCCTGGTACGAGGCGCCGGCCGACTCCAGCCGCGGGTCGACCTTGTAGAAGTCGTAGCCGTGGTACCCGTGGTAGTCGTAGTCGGAGCGGTTCAGCACCACCGGCGTGATCCACATGGCGGAGAAGCCGAGCGCCTTGATGTAGTCCAGCTTCTGGACGACGCCCTTGAAGTCGCCGCGGAACATCGGGTCGTTGTTGGCCGCGTTGCCCGACTTGACGTCCTGGCTGCCGCCCCGGTCGTTGCCGGTGTCACCGTCGTAGAAGCGGGCGGTGAGCAGGAAGTAGATCGGGTCCTTGCGCGGGTCCCCGCCGAGCGGGGTGCCGCCGGCGGCGGGCGGCGGCGCGGTGCCGGTGGTGGCGCAGCCGGGCGCGCTCGCGGCGGACAGGTTGCCCGCGGCGTCCAGCGCCTTCACGGTGTAGCAGTAGTAGGTGGTCGCCTCCAGGTTGGCCTCGGAGTACACCGTGGAGCCGGTGTTGACCACCGAGGTGCCCTTGGTCCCGCCGGTGCGGGTGATCTGGTAGCCGGTGACGGCCACGTTGTCCTTCGAGGCGTTCCAGGTCAGCACGACGGACGTGGCGGTGGCGCTCGCGGTGACCGCGGCCGGCACCTCCGGGGCGGTGGTGTCCGGCACGACGGCGGCGCACGGGTCGGTGGCGGAGCCGGTCACCGTGCGGTCCTTGACGATGCTGTTCCCGCTGCCGAGCTGGTAGTTGACGCCGTTGTTGTTGTCCCAGACGCCGTTCCCGTTGTTGAAGGTCGCCTGCCAGGTGGTGGCGGTGCCCAGGCTGACGGTCTTCCTGACCCAGCCGGTGCAGGCGGCGTCCATCCCGATGCCGGGCGCGGTGGTCCAGGTGCCGCCGGTGGGCGCCCAGTGCAGGTTGACCGTGCTCCAGCCGACGCTGGTGGTGGAGTACCAGACGGTGGCCGCGGTGCCGGTGGGGGGCGTGGTGGTGGTCGCGGTCGGGCTGGCCGTCGCCGAGGCGGACGCGCTCGCGGAGGCGCTGGCGGAGGCCGAGGCGGACGGTGAGGGGGTGGGATCGGTCGTGCCGCACGGGTCGCTGTGGGCGACCGCGCCGGCCTTGACCGTCACCGAGCCGGTGCCCAGCTGGTAGTTGGCGCCGCCGTTGCTGTCCCAGGTGCCGGAGCCGTTGTTGAAGGTCGCCTGCCAGCTGGTGGCGGTGCCCAGGGCGACGGTCAGCTTCACCCAGCCGGTGCAGGCCGCGGTCATCCGGGTGCCGGGGGCGGTCGTCCAACTGCCGCCCGCGGGCGCCCAGTGCAGGTAGTAGGCCGACCAGTTGGTGGTCGTGGTGGAGTAGAAGACGGTGGCCGAGGTGGGGGTGGCGGTGGCGCAGGGGTCGGTGGTGCTCACCGCGCCGCCGGTCACCGCGCTGATTCCGCTGCCCAGCGCGTAGTTGGCGCCGTTGTGGTTGTCCCAGCTGCCGGCGCCGTTGTTGAAGGTGGCGGCGAGAGCGGTGGCGGTGCCCAGGTCGACGGTCTTCTTGAACCAGCCGTCGCAGGCGGCGTCCATCGGGACGCCGGGCGCGGTGGTCCAGCTGCCGCCGGTGGGGGCGTAGTGCAGGTCGACGGTGGACCAGGCGGCGGTGGGCTTGTAGTAGACCGTGGCGGTGGTGGCCGCGTGCGCGCTGAGGGCGGGGATGAGAGTGGCGAGCAGGCCGGCGAGCACGGCCACGACGGCGGCCAGTGGCCGGCGGTGTCGATGGCGTCCGCTGCGTCGGGGCGCATGGCGAATGAGGTCCACGGCGGGACTCCTCGGGGCGGGCCGCCGGATGGGGCGGCCGGTCGGGTGGGGGAGGAGCGCGCGGCCGAGGGCAGCGTGAAGCGGCTGCAAGATCTTGCAGGCGCTGCGCCGTCCGGGCTCTGCACCGTGGGCCCTGGGGGTGGGGAGGGCATGGGGTGCCGCGATCCTGTCTTGCGCAAAGCTCTGCAAGATGTTTCAGGAGCGTACTCGTCTGTAAATCGGACGTAAAGAGGTCCGGAGCTTCCTGCTCCGGCGGCCACGACAGAGCCGCCCGCACCCGGGGAGCGGGTGCGGGCGGCTCTGTGGCGGAGCTGTCGGCGGTGCGGGCGGATCCGGCTGGAGGTGGGTCAGCAGCCGAAGTTGACCTTGCGGAAGGTCACGTAGTGATCGGCCGTGTAGTAGTCCTCGTGGTAGACCTTGCCGGTGACGATCCGCCGCGCGCCTCTGGTCGAGGAGCCCGGCGTGATCACGGTGTACTCGTGGTAGTAGCCGGTGGTCTGCGAGGGCAGCACGCCCTCCCGGTTCTGGAACACGATGCCGTCCTGCGAGTACGGGAACGGCCCGCCCTTGGCGATCAGGTTCAGGGTGTCCTTGGCCTGGCTCGGCAGGGCCGTGAGGCAGACGCTGCCGCTGACGGTGGCGTGGGCCTCGGCGGCGAACACGGCGGTGGGGGCCAGCGTGAGCAGGCCGACGGCGGCGACGGAGGCGGCGCGGGTCTTCAACGCGCGTAGAGTGTTTCGCATGGCAGCAGTGTGAAGCCCGCCGCGGCGTCCGCGGAAGGTGCTGCGGGCCCCTGTGACGACTCTTCATGTACGCGTAACTGGCAGGGAACCCGAGCGACTTGCGCAGTCAGCCGCCCTGTCGGACGTACACCCGCCGCACACCCGGGGCACACCCGGAGCACACCCCGGGCGGGCACGCCCCTCGGCCGGATGGAGGCGGGGAGCCGACGGGAGGGCGGCTGCCCGGGGGTCGGCGGGGCGCCTGCCGGGGGTCGGCGGGCCGCCGGATAACCACCTGCGGTCCGCGCGGCCCGCGGGTTAGCGTGGCGGCACCCCGTACAGGAATCCCGGAGGCCGGAGTTGAGGCGCAACCAGGTGCTCGTGTTCGACGCCGACGACACGTTGTGGGAGAACAACGTGGTCTTCGAGCGGGTGATCGCCGACTTCCTCGACTGGCTCGACCATCCGGTGCTCGGACCCGCCGAACTGCGGGCCGTGCTCGACGAGATCCAGACGGCCAACGCCGTCACCCACGGTTACGGAAGCCGGATGCTGGTCCGCAGTCTGCGGGACTGCGTCGAGCGGCTGCGCGGCCGACCCGCCACCGCGGCCGAGAACGCCGGAATCGACTCCCTGGCGGCCGTGCTGATTGACTTTCAGGTGGAGCCCGTCCCCGGCGCGGTCGAGACCCTGGAGCGGCTCGCCGGTCGCCACAGGCTGCTGCTGCTCACCAAGGGTCAGGTCGAGGAGCAGCAGCGGAAGATCGACTCCTCGGGGCTCGCGCCGTACTTCCGCGCGCTGGAGATCGTCCCCGAGAAGGACGAGGCCACCTACCGGCGGTTCGTCGCCTCGCACGGCATCGACCCGGCCGACGGCTGGATGATCGGCAACTCCCCGAAGTCGGACATCCTGCCCGCCCGCCGGGCCGGACTGAACGCCGTCTTCATCCCCAACGACCACACCTGGGTGCTGGAGCACACCGAGCTGGACCCGTCCGACGCCGGCGTGCTCCGGCTGCGCGCCCTCCCCGAGCTCCTCGACCACTTCTGAGCCCCGAAGGAGCGACCGAATGACCGACCCCTCGTCCACCCGCCCCGCCGCGGCGCCCGGGCCCGCGCCCGCCGTCTCCTGCGTCTTCGTCTGCCACGACGGCGCGGGCCGGATCCTGCTGGCCAGGCGGGGTGCCGGGGCCCGGGACGAACCCGGCACCTGGGACACCGGCGCCGGTGCGCTGGAGTACGGCGAGTCCTTCGAGTCGGCGGTGGCACGCGAAGTCCGGGAGGAGTACAGCGCGCCGGCGCTCTCGATCGAGACGATCGGCGTGCGCAACATCCTGCGCGGCGATCCGGTCTCGCACTGGGTCGCGGTGGTCTTCGCCGTCGAGGTCGACCCGGCGCGGGTGGCGATCGGCGAGCCGCACAAGTTCGACGAACTCGGCTGGTTCACAGCGGACGCGCCGCCCTCTCCGCAGCACTCCCAGCTCGCGCCGACCCTCGCGCTGTACCGCGACCGCCGGGACCGTCCGGGCTCCGACTGATCCGGCTCCGACCGTCCCGGCCGTGACCGCCCCGGCCGCGACAGTCCCGGCCGCGACAGTCCCGCCCGTGCGTCACTCGGGGAGGACCGTGACCTCGAACGGCTGACGGTTGTCCGAGGGGTCGGGGTCGTCCGGACCGACCACCACCACCCGGCCCCCGGTCAGGGTGCCGGGTGCCGGGGCGTCCGGCGAGACCCGGACGGGCACCACGGCCGTGGCGCTGCGCAGCGAGGAGAGCCCGGACGGGAAGACGCAGCGCACCCGGCGGCCGTCCTCGGAGACCTGGCAGGACTCGGGGAAGAACGGGCCCTCGGCCCGGGCGCCGGCCGGCAGGACGACCAGCACGGTGAAGCCGGAGGCCGTCCGGTCCGGCCCGCCGTTGGTCACGAAGGCGTGCACCGTCGTGCTGCCGCCCGGGTGGACGGCCTCCGGGTCGGCCCGTACGACGTGGAGGTCGGACACCGCCCGGCCGGCCCCCGCCGTTGCCGCGGTACCGCCGTTCGGCGCAGGCTCCGTGGCGGCTTCGTCCGAGGCGGCATCGTCCGGCACGGTCCGGTTCGTCGTGGCCCCGACGGTCGTGGCCCGGTTGCTCGCCGGGGTGCCGGCGCCGGCGGCGGCGAGACCCGTGGCCGACGGTGCGCCGGTGCCCGCGCCGAGCGCCAGCGCCGCGCAGCCCGCCACCAGGAGTCTGCCTACCAAGCCTCGGGACAACGCCCTCACCCGCCTTGCCTCACCGGCCCGTCACCGCGCGCGCCGCCTCGGCACAAGAGTGAACCGCCGGGCCGCGGCGGAGCGGGAAACACTCCGGTGCTGCTCGAACGAGTGAACGCCGACGCGCTGGGGCGGGGGAGGCCGACGGTCGACCCCCGTCGGGTGCCGGTCCTCGTGCCGACGGGTCGACCCACCGACCGATCGACGAACCGGCGGTTGACGGGTCGACGGATCGACGGATCGTCAGGGCGCCAGGACCTGGCCGAGTCTGGTCGCGATGTGTCGCATCACCGGTACCAGGGAGGCGCTGCCGGCCTGCTCCTCCAGTGCCCGGATGCGCGCCTCGGGGCCGGACACCGACAGCGCGGTGGGCGTCGGGGCGCCGGGCACGGCCACCGCGATGCAGCGGACGCCGATCTCCTGCTCCTGGTCGTCCACCACGTAGCCGCGCTCGCGCGCCTCGGCCAGGTGGTCCAGCAGCAGCTGGGGGTCGGTGAGCGTGTACGAGGTGTGTGCGGGAAGGGGGTTGGGACCGAGGATGGCCCGGGCCTCGTCCTCCGGCAGCTGGGCGAGCAGGGCCTTGCCGACGCCGGTGCAGTGCGGCTGGACCCGGCGGCCGACCTCGGTGAACATCCGCATCGAGCGCCGCGACTGGACCTGCCCGACGTAGACCACCTCCCCGCCCTCCAGGACGGCGAGGTTGGCGGTCTCGCCGGTGGCCTCCATCAGCTCGGCCAGGTACGGGCGGGCCCAGCTGCCGAGCAGGCGGCCCGCCGTCTCGCCCAGCCGGATCAGCCGCGGACCGAGGGTGTACCGGCGGGCGGTGTCCTGGCGGACATATCCCTGCTGGACGAGGGTACGTACCAGGCGGTGGATGGTCGGCATGGGCAGGCCCGAGGAGGCGGAGAGCTCGCTGAGCGTCGCGACTCCGCCCGCGTCCGCCAGTGCCTCCAGCAGCTGGAAGGCGCGCTCGACGGACTGCACGCCGCCGCTCGCGCGGTCGCTGCCTGTCGTCGATGCTGTGTCGGGGGTCGCGACCACCGGCGTTCCCTTCGCTGTCGGGGGAGGAGTAGAGTCCCAGCGATCACCTCAACAAACCGTTGAAATTCTGTATCGCGGAAACTAGTCTCCACCTTACAGAATCAAACCCGCTACCACGCGGGTTCGGATCAAGGAAGTTCCCACCGGAGCTCCCTTTGCCAGGCTCAACCGTCCAAGGAGTGTCCTGCCCATGGCTACAGATCAGGGACCCTCCCCCAGCCTTCGGCTGGGGGTGCCCCCTGGCGCTCTCTCCGCCGCTCCGGTCGTCACCGTCGCCGGTCCGCGCGTCCCCCGCGCCGAGGAGGTGCTCACCCCGGAGGCGGTCGCCTTCGTGGTCGGCCTCCACCGCGCCTTCGAAGGTCGCCGCCAGGAACTCCTGACCCGACGGAAGAGCCGCCGGGCCGAGATCGCCGAGGCCGGCACCCTCGACTTCCTCCCCGGGACCGCGGAGGTCCGCGCCGGCGACTGGAAGGTCGCCGAGGCGCCCCGCGCCCTGCAGGACCGCCGGGTCGAGATCACCGGCCCCACCGACCGCAAGATGGTCATCAACGCCCTCAACTCCGGCGCCCGGGTCTGGCTCGCCGACTTCGAGGACGCCACCTCGCCGACCTGGGAGAACGTGGTCAGCGGGCAGGTCAACCTGATCGACGCCTTCGAGGGCCGGATCGACTTCAGCACCGAGGCCGGCAAGTCGTACACCCTGAAGCCCGCCGCCGAGCTCGCCACCGTCGTGGTCCGCCCCCGCGGCTGGCACCTCGACGAGAACCACCTGCTGGTCGACGGCACCCCGGTGGCCGGCGCCTTCCTCGACTTCGGCCTGTACTTCTTCCACAACGCGGCGCGGCTGATCGCCCGCGGCGCCGAGGACCCGAACTCCGGCCCGTACTTCTACCTGCCGAAGACCGAGAGCCACCTGGAGGCCCGCCTCTGGAACGACGTGTTCACCCACGCCCAGGCGGCCCTCGGCATCCCGCACGGCACCGTCCGCGCCACCGTGCTGATCGAGACGATCACCGCCGCGTTCGAGATGGACGAGATCCTCTACGAGCTGCGCGACCACGCGGCCGGTCTCAACGCGGGCCGCTGGGACTACCTGTTCTCGATCGTCAAGAACTTCCGCGACGCCGGTGAGCACTACATCCTGCCGGACCGCAACAGCGTCGGGATGACCTCGCCCTTCATGGCCGCCTACGCCCGCCTGCTGGTGCAGACCTGCCACCGGCGCGGCGCGCACGCCATCGGCGGCATGGCCGCCTTCATCCCGTCCCGCCGCGACCCGGCGGTCAACGCCGCCGCGCTGGAGAAGGTCAAGGCCGACAAGGACCGCGAGGCCGGCAACGGGTTCGACGGCTCGTGGGTCGCCCACCCGGACCTCGTCCCGGTCGCCCGCGCCTCCTTCGACGCGGTGCTCGGCGAGCGTCCGCACCAGAAGGACAACCCCGGGTCGCCCGAGGCCGTCACCCCGGCCGAGCTGCTCGACATCGCCGGCGCCGGCGGCACCTGCACCCGTGCCGGCCTGCACAACGCCGTCCAGGTCGGGGTCCGCTACATCGAGGCGTGGCTGCGCGGCCTCGGCGCCGTCGCCATCTTCAACATGATGGAGGACGCCGCCACCGCCGAGATCTCCCGCTCGCAGATCTGGCAGTGGATCAACAACGGCGTGGTGCTCTCCGACACCGGCGAGAAGGCCACCGCCGAGCTGGTCCGCCGGCTCGTGGCCGAGGAGCTCGCCGCGCTCCGCGCCGAGCTGGGCGACGAGGCCTACGCCGGCGGGCGCTGGAAGGAGGCGGCCAGGCTCTTCGAGCAGGTCTCCCTCGCCGAGGAGTTCGCGGACTTCCTCACGCTGCCCGCGCTTCCCCTGCTGGGCTGAGTCCGGCCCGCCCCGGTCCGCCCGGGCCCGTACGGGGTGTCCCGTCCCGCGGGCCCCGTCCGACCGGGGTGAGCCCAATCTAGCCAGCCGCCGGACGGCTGCCGCCTGCCAGGTTGTAGCACTGGCGGCGGGCTTTGCTCCGTTCCGTACGGCGCGCCGGCGCACCGCGCCGGCGCGTCCCGTTCCGCCCAACCGAGACCGGCGGCCCGGCCGGGGGACCTGGGGAGGTCCACCCCGGCCGGGCCGCCCGGCATGTCCGGCCGCGCCGCCCGGCGCGGCCAGGAGGAGGCCACGATGGCCCGCATCTTCTTCAACGGCCAGGCGATGGTCGGGGGTCCGTTCCACGCCTCGGTGGCGGACGCCCTGATCGGTCCGGTCCGCACCGCGCCCGGCTACCGCTTCTTCTCCATCGGCGACGTCTGCCCCGGGCTGCTGCCGGCCCCCGGCGCCGTCACCGCCGTCGAGGGCGAGCTGTACGACGTCCCGCTCGAACACCTCAGGGACGTCATCCTCCCCGGCGAGCCCGCCGAGCTGGAGCTCGGCGTCATCGAACTGGCCGACGGCAGCGCCTGCCTGTCCATGCTGCTGGCCCGCGGCGAACTGGAGAAGGGCGTCCACCGGGAGATCACCGAGTACGGCGGGTGGCGCGCCTACCTCGCCACGCTGGGCCGCACCGCCTGATCCCCGGTACCGGGCCCGCCCCGCCCGGGCCACGGGCGGTCAGTCGCCGCTCGCGGCTCCGGCCAGCCGGGCCCGCAGCCGGCCCAGTACGTCCCCCGGCAGGGCCCCGGGTGACCGCTCCAGCAGGACGAGCAGCCCGGCGAGGTCCCCGGGCGCCACCTCCGGCGGCGGCGTCCCACCGGTCCGCCACGGCTCGGGTGCCACCCGGCGGGCCAGCGTCAGAGCGTCGGCCCTGCCCCGGTGGGCCAGCCGCGGATGGTCGTCGCCGGCCGCCTCCAGGGCGGCGCGCAGGGCCGTGGCCGGGGCACGCCTCCTCAGCATCCCGTAGGCGGCCAGTCGGACGTCCGGGCGTCCGGGGTCGGCGAACAACTCCCCGAGCAGGCCCTCCGGCAGTGTGCCGGCGCTCGGCAGCAGGGCGGCGGCAGCCTCCCGGACGACCGCCGTCGAGCCGTCCCGCAGCAGCGGCACCAGTTCGGCCACCGGTACGGAGCCCAGCAGGCGCAGCGCCCGGACCGCGCGGGCCCTGACCTGTGGCGCGGGGTGCCCGAGCAGGGCGGTGAGGGCGGCCGCGTCCGCCGGGCCGCCGATCTCGGCGAGCCCGTCGACGGCGGCGGGCGGGGGCGATCCGGAGGCCACCGCCGCGCGGTAGTGGGCCCGCGCGTCACCGCCGGTACGGCGGACGGCCTCCCGGGCCAGCGCCCGTACCAGTGGTGACGGGTCGTCCAGGTGCTCCGCGCCCTGGAGGGGCAGCCCCGCCCGCATCAGCCCGGTGAGCGCGGCTGCCCTGACCTCCCCGTACGGGCTCTGTGCCAGGCGGTGCAGGATCTCGTGCTGTTCGGTCCAGACCGCCTCCCGTGCGACCGCCTCCGCGGCACGGGCCCGTAGGTCCCGGTCGTGATCGAGTTCGACGAGCCGGAGCAGGTCACGGGTGCGCAGCCGGTGGCCGACGGCCTCCAGGGCGAAGCGCCGCACCTCGGGGTGGTGGTGCCGGGCCAGCAACCGCTCCGCTCCTTCGCCGAGCTCGTCCGCGGCCAGGGCGGCCCGCACCTGGGCGAGTGCGAAGGAACCGCGACGGCGTCCCGCGGCCAGGAGGGCCGTTCGAACGGTCTGCGGCGTGACGCAGGACGGTCGGTCGTGCAGCAGCAGGGCCAGGCCGGCCCGGGCCCGGTCGCGGACCTGGGGCACCCAGTCGCCGGTGCGCAGCACCAGGAACGGCATGAGCCCGGGCAGCGGCTGCGCGAGCACCTGTCGGACGGCCGCCTCACGGACCCGCCCGTCCGGGTGCGAGCCGAGCAGTGCCAGGGTGACCGGTTCGGCTTCGGCGACGGGTGGGTGGTCGTGCCCGGTCCAGTGCTCCTGCCGGAGGTAGGAGTCCAGCCGGAGCACCACGGCAGGGCGCTCGGTGAGCAGTTCCAGCGCCGTGCCGGCCCCTTCGGCTCTCGCCGCGGCCTCCAGTGCCCCGATCAGCTCCGCGAAGGAGCGGGTGCCGGGCCGGCTCGCGCGTTCGAGGCTCTCCCGCAGCCGGAACCGGGCGCTGGTGGTCGGTCGCTTTCGGCGGAGCTTCCATCTCATCCGGTCATCCTGTCGCTGCCGTCCTCCGTGCGACCAGTGGTTTTCCCCGCACCGAGGTCGCCGTCGCCACCGGGCGCACCGGTCCGACCGGTGAGCCGTGGGAGGAGGACCTCGCGGCCCTGCTGCCGGATCCGTCGGCCGCTTCGACCGACCGGCCGCCCGGCAGCGCCGCCCGCTCCCGGGCACGCCGCAGCCCCGGACCCTCGCCGTGGGTCCGGGGCTGCGTTCCGTGCGCCCGCTGGGGGCTCACGGAGTCCGGGTCACGCACCGTCCCTGGGCGGACCCGGAATCTGCGGGGTGCGGCCGCCGGGCGGGGCGGCCACACCGGGGGAGGGGCCGGTCAGCCCCGGGCGGCGAGCTCCTTGGCCGCGCGGGCGCAGGCCTGGGCGATCCGGTCCTCGTTGACGGTGGTCAGGAGGCCCTTCTCGACCACGGCGTTGCCGTTGACGAGCAGCAGGGCGAGCGGCGGGAGGGCGCCCAGGGTCAGGGCGGCGACCGGGTCGGCGATCGAGGAGTGCATGATGCCGTCGATCTTCCACAGCGCCAGGTCGGCGAGCTTGCCGACCTCGATCGAGCCGATCTCGGCCTGCCGGCCGAGCACCCGGGCGCCGCCCATCGTGCCCAGCCGCAGCGAGCTGCGGGCGGTCAGCGCGTCCGGGCGGCCGTGCAGACGGTTGATCAGCAGCGCGTTGCGCAGCTCGGTGCCGAGCTCGCCGGACTCGTTGGAGGCGGTGCCGTCCACGCCGAGGCCGACCGGGACGCCGGCCTTCAGCATGTCCGGGACGCGGGCGATGCCGGCCGCCAGGCGGGCGTTGGAGGACGGGCAGTGGGCGACGCCGGTGCCGGTCTCGGCGAACTTGGCGATGTCCGAGTCGTTCATGTGGACGCAGTGCGCCATCCAGACGTCCTCGCCCAGCCAGCCGGTCGACTCGAAGTAGTCGGTCGGGCCCATGCCGAACAGCTCCTTGCAGAACTGCTCCTCCTCGGCCGTCTCCGAGCCGTGGGTGTGCAGGCGCACGCCCTTGCGGCGGGCCAGCAGGGCCGCCTCGCGCATCAGTTCGGTGGAGACCGAGAACGGCGAACAGGGCGCGATGGCGATCTGCAGCATCGAGTCGAAGGAGGCGTCGTGGTAGGTGTCCACGGCGGCCTCGGAGGCGATCAGGATGTCCTCGGTCTTCTCGACCGCGTGGTCCGGCGGCAGGCCGCCGTCCTTCTTGCTGCGGTCCATCGAGCCGCGCAGCGCGGTGAAGCGCATGCCGAGCTCCTGGACGGCCTCGATCTCGGCGCCGAGGATGTCGCCGCCGTCCTTCGGGAACACGTAGTGGTGGTCCGAGGCGGTGGTGCAGCCGGACTTGAGCAGCGCGGCGGCCGAGCCCTGGGCGGCGGCGTGCACCAGCTTGTCGTCGATCCGGGCCCAGGTCGGGTAGAGCGCGACCAGCCAGTCGAACAGGATGTTGTCCTGGGCCAGGCCGCGGGTGATCCACTGGTAGAAGTGGTGGTGGGTGTTGACCAGGCCCGGCGTGATCAGGTGGCCCTCGCCGTTGACCCGGCGCACCACGTTGTCCAGCCACTGCGGGGCGGGGCCGTCACCGACCGACTCGATCCTGTTGCCGAGGACGACCACGTGGCCGCGGGCGTACTCGGTGTCGTTGGCGTCGACCGTGGCGATGGCGACGTTCTCGATGACGATCCGCTGGTCGGCGGGCGGGGGCTGGACTGCCATGGTGGACTCCAATGGGGGGAGGGTCTGAGGTGTCGCCCGCCGGTGCCCCGGAGGGGCGGCGGGCGACGGGCGGGCGGTACGCGCCGTGGCGGTTGTACCGCCCGTCCGCCGGTCAGGACGGTGTCGCCGTCGGCACCGTCGCGCCGGGCGTGTCGCCGGCGGTCGACCGGCGGTCCGTTCCGACGTGGTGGAAGAGCAGGTTGAGCAGGACGGCCATCACGCAGCCGGCCGAGATCCCCGAGTGCATCAGGGTGCGGACGGCCTCCGGGAAGGCGTCGTAGAACGTGGGGGCTGCGATCGGGATGATGCCGACCCCGAGTGAGACCGACACCAGGATGGTGTTCGCGCCGGACTCCATCCCGGCCTCCGCGAGGGTGCGGATGCCGCTCGCCGCGACGGTGCCGAAGAGCACGATCCCGGCGCCGCCGAGGACGGGTTGCGGGACGAGGGAGACCAGTGATCCGAGCACCGGGAAGAGACCCAGCAGGATCAGGATCCCGCCGCCGGCCGCGACCACGAAGCGACTGCGGATCTTGGTCAGCGCCACCAGCCCGATGTTCTGGGCGAAGGCACTGGCGGCGAAGCCGTTGAAGACCGGGCTGATGGCGGTGGCCAGGCCGTCCGCCCGCAGGCCCGCGGCCAGGGTCTGCTCGTCGGCCTCGCGGTCGACGATCTTCCCGAGGGCGAGCATGTCCGCGGTGGACTCGGTCATCGAGACGACCATCACGATGCAGAGCGAGATGATCGCCGCCGCGTCGAACACGGGGGCGCCGAAGTGGAACGGGGAGGGCAGCGCGAAGACCTTCGCGTCGCCGACCGCGTCGAAGTCGGCCAGGCCCAGCGGGAAGGCGAGCAGGGTGCCGATCGCCAGTCCGATGAGCAGGGAGAGCTGCTGCCAGAAGCCGCGCAGCAGCCGGTTGCAGAGCACCACCGCGACGAGGGTGAACGCGGCGAGGCCGATGGCCCGCATCGAGCCGAAGCCGGGGGCCCCCGGTGCGCCGCCGCGGGCCCAGTTGACCGCCACCGGGAGCAGTGAGACCCCGATGAGGGTGATCACGGTGCCCTGCACCACCGGTGGGAAGAACCTGATCAGTTTGCAGAAGTACGGCGCCGCGAGGAAGCACAGGAGCCCCGCGACGATCACCGCGCCGAAGATCACCGGGAGGGCGTCCTTCGGGCCGTGTTCCTTGGCTATCGCGATCATGGGTGCGACGCCGGCGAACGAGACGCCGTTCACGAACGGCATCCGGGCGCCGATCTTCCAGAACCCCAGGGTCTGGAGCAGGGTGGCCAGGCCCGCGGTGAACAGGCTGGCCGAGATCAGCAGGGCGAGCTCGGCGGGGGACAGCCCCACGCCGGCGCCGACGATGAGCGGGGGCGCGACCACGCCCGCGTACATCGCGGCGACGTGCTGGAGTCCGGTGGAGAGGAGTCTCACCGGGGGCAGCAGCTCGTCCACGGGGTGGACCGCCGGGCCGGTCGGCGTGCCGGACCGGGTGTGCGGCACGCCGTCCGGACCGGTGGGTCCGTCCGGGGTGGAACCGCCGTCTTTGGTGCTGTGGTCAGGGAATGCCATGTCGAGCCCCTCTTGTGCCCATGGCTCCCGGCGCGCCCGTGGCGCTGGAGACTGGCTGAACTCGCCTGGGCCGAGGGTGGGGACGGCGGTGCAGGAGTCCCTCGGCCGGTCTCTCCAGATCCCCGGGCCGGCCGCCGCGAGGCGAGCACGATCTCCGGTTGGTGGGGGTGGAGAAACAGCTGGTGCGGTTGAGCGGGGTGCTGCGGTGACATGCGGTGCCGCGGTGGCGGCCGGTGCCGTGCTCGGCCGTCCGGCGCCGCCCGGCCGGGCGGGCCGGAGGGTGCAGCGGTGCTGGACGGGGTTCACGGCGCCGGTCACCTGGTGCGGGGAGGGTCAGGCGACCGGGATGACCGGGACGACGCCCTCGCGGTGCACGGTGCCCTCGATCAGGCCGTACATGCGGTCCGCGGCGTAGTACACCTCGTTGTCGTTCTTGAGGCCGAAGGGCTCCAGGTCGACGAGGAAGTGGTGCTTGTTGGGGAGCTCCAGGCGTACTTCGTCCACCTCCGAGCGGTTGTTGAGGACCCGGGTGCCCATCGAGTGCAGGGTCTGCTGCAGCGAGTAGGAGTAGGTCTCCGCGAAGGCCTCCAGCAGGTGGCGCCGCACGTGGGTGTACGAGCGGTTCCAGTTCGGCTGGGCCTCGTCGTCCCTGCCGGTGAAGCCGTACTTCCAGCGGGCCGTCACCTGGGTGGCGAGGATCCGGTCGTACGCCTCCTGCAGGGTGGTGTACTTGTCCTTGATGTAGCCCCAGAACTCCGAGTTGGTGGAGTTCATGACCACCAGGTCCTTGAGGCCCGAGATCACCTGGACGGACTCGCCGTCGTAGACGATCTCGGAGGTGCGGGTCTCACCGCCGTTGCGGACGAAGGAGTGGCCTACCTCCTCCGAGCCGATGAAGCGGGCCGAGTTGTCCGGGGTCTTGATCCGGTCCCAGGTGTACTCCTCGATCCGGATCCGGGCGCGGTGGATCGGCTCGTTGTTGTCCACGAAGTGCTTCGCCAGCGTGATGCCGAACTGCTCCGCCGACTCGATCCCGTACTCCTTCGCGAACGCGAAGACGGTGTTCTTGGTGGTGTCGGTGGGCAGGCAGTTGGCGTTGGAGCCGGTGAGGTGGACGTCGTCGAGGTCGCCGGAGAGGGCGACCGAGACGTTGAGGTCCTTGATCTCGTGACGGGTGCTGTCACGGTAGACGCGGACGATGCGGTTCTCCGCCTTGCCGTACTGGTTCTGACCGAGCACGTGGGCCATGACGTGGCTCCCAATCAATCAAGCGGTCTAGCTTCCGCGGTAGACCGAGTATCCGAACGGGTTGAGCAGCAGCGGCACGTGGTAGTGGTGCTGCGCGGGCGCGACCGTGAAGACGATCGAGACCTCGGGGAAGAACGGCGCCTCGTCCGACGTCGCCGCGTAGTAGGCGGCGGTGTCGAAGAGGAGCCGGACGACCGAGCCCGCCTCCACGGCCGGCAGGTCCTTGGCCCGGCCGTCGGAGTCCGTGGCGGAGGTGCCGAGCACCTTCCAGCCACCCTCGGTGTGCAGTGCGAGCTCGACCGGGACACCCTCGGCCGGGCGGCCGAGGCTGGTGTCGAGCACGTGCGTGGAGATGCCAGTCATGGGTGAAGTGACCTTACTGATGGCAGGGTTGACATGCGGTCAGACGGCAGGGTCGTCCAACAGTCGGTTGATGCGGATGTCGTTGATCTTGCGCAGCTCGCCCCGGACGATCTCCGCCTCGGTGGCGGCGTCGTTGGGGAAGCGCTCGCGGAGGGAGGCGAGCATGGTGGCCGCGGTGCGGCCGGTCGCGCAGATCAGGAAGACGTGGCCGAACTTCGCCTCGTAGGCGGCGTTGGCCTCGTGCAGGTCGTCCAGGAGAGCGGTGTCCACGCCCTGGATGCCGGCCTGCTCGCGCTCGGAGGTGGCGTCGCCCGCCTTGGGCTTGCCGATCCGGGCGTGCCCGGCCATCGCGTCGGCGAGGTCCGGGGCCGTCAGCTCGGCCATCGCCGCCGCGTTGGCGGCGAGCAGGGCCTCGACGTCGGACCAGGGCCTCGCCGCCGCGACGGCGGCGGCCCATCGGGGGCTGGAGCAGATCTCCAGCAGGGTCTTCTCCAGCTCGGCGGCCGGGGCCGTCGCGAGCGCCAGGAGGGCGCCGGCGGCGTCGGTCGACGCGGGAGAGTGGGACGCTGGGGGGTGGTTGGCCACGGGTGGACCTCCTCAGGAGTGGTGCCACCCGCAAAAACTAGGTCCACCACCCCCGGGCGTCAACACTTTGTTGAACGGTTGGTGGTTACGTTTTGAACCTCGCCCGGTTACCGGCCCGTTTCGTGTGCGATTCGCCAAATGCGCCGGGAGTGCCCCGGGGGACAAACTGGGCCAACCGGCGGGACTCGACTGGTCAGCCGGGGTCCGACCCGGCTCGGAGGTTCGCTCAGCCGGACTTCGAGCCGTCCTGGCGGTTGAGGTAGTTGTACACCGTGAAGCGGCTCACGCCGAGCGCGGCGGCAACCGTCTCCACCCCGTGTCGGACGGTGAAGGCGCCGCGTTCCTCCAGCAGGGCGACGACCCGCTGCTTCTCCCAGCGGTCCAGCTCGTCCAGCGGGCGGCCGTCGAACTGGCGGGTCATCTCGGCCAGCAGGCGGTCCAGCGCGCTGCTCAGGTGGGGCAGTCGCACGGCGATCGCCGGCACGCCCTCCCACTCCAGGAGGACGTCGTCGGACTTGGCCTCGTCGACCGGGACCGGCGTCGCGCCGACCGCGTCGAGCAGCGGCTTTATCGCTGCGGCGAGCGGGTGTTCCGGAGCGTTGCTCACTGCGTACCCACTCCTTCCGGGGTCTTGTCGTCGTCGAGGACGCTCACCTGGACCGAGATCCGGGTGGCGCCGGCATCCAGGGTCTCCTGGAGCAGCTTGGTGACCGCGGCGAGCACCTGTCCGGCCTCACCCTCGGCGCCGGTGCCGAAGGGGCCGACGGCGACGGCCAGGCCGGCCTCGTCGACCACCCTGCGGGCCGCCACGGCGTGCTCGGGGAACGTGTCCAGCTCGAACGGTTCTGTCGTGAACTCCACCATCAATCGCACCTGCTCACTGTAGCGAGCGGTGCGGCGAAGGGGAGTGGCTGGTCGATCGAACAGTCGCGGGCCCGCCGGGCGGGGCGCTCCGGTCCACTTCAACAAATTGTTGCGGCGGCCTTGACACTCGCTCGCCGCGACGGACATGCTTCCACCAAGCAAAATCCCTCTTCCGGATCGTGGAAGAAGGGGTCCGCTCCCGGTCGAAGGCCGGGGGAGGATTCGGAAGAGAGTGAAAGGTGAATGACGTGACTGCCGCCTCCGAGCACGCGTTCCTGAACGGACGCGCCACGGTCAACCTGTCGATCCTGTTCGGCGAGCTTCCGCTGCTGGAGCGCCCGGCCGCCGCCGCTGCCGCCGGCTTCACCGCCGCCGAGCTGTGGTGGCCCTTCGGCGAGGAGCACACCCCCGCCGAGGCCGAGCTGGACGCGCTCCGCAAGGCCTTCACCGACGCGGGCGTGCAGCTCACCGGCCTCAACTTCCTGGACGACCTCACCAAGGGCGCCCGCGGCACCGTCTCCGTCCCGGCCGAGAAGGAGCGCTTCCGCGAGAACATCGCGGTCGCCGTCTCGCTCGCCGAGTCGCTCGGCACCAAGGCGCTGAACGCCCTCTACGGCAACCGGGTCGAGGGCGTCGACCCGGCCGAGCAGGACGAGCTCGCGCTGGAGAACCTGGTGCTCGCGGCCCGGGCCGCCCACGGCATCGGCGCGATCCTGCTGATCGAGGCCCTCAACAAGCCCGAGTCGCCGGACTACCCGCTGGTCACCGCGGCCGCCGCGGTCGAGATCGTCGACAAGGTGAACGCCGCCACCGGCCTCGGCAACGCCAGGTTCCTCGCGGACTTCTACCACCTGGCCAAGAACGGCGAGGACTTCGCCGCCGTCATCGACGCGTACGCCGACCGCTTCGGCCACGTGCAGATCGCCGACAACCCGGGCCGCAACGAGCCCGGCACCGGCGACCTCGACTTCGAGGACCTCTTCGCCCGCCTCGCCGCCGCCGGCTACACCGGCCGCGTCGGCCTGGAGTACCGCCCCTCGACCGGCGTCAGCGCCGAGAGCTTCGAGTGGCTGCCCCGCGAGCTGCGCGCCGCGAACTAAGCCCTCCTCCTCCCACCCTCCCACGTACGAAGGAACGCGACGCATGAGCGCCTCCCGCAAGATCGCCTTCATCGGCCTCGGCATCATGGGCAGCCCGATGGCCGCCAACCTGGTCAAGGCCGGCCACACCGTCACCGGCTACAACCTCCAGCAGCCCGCGATCGACGCCCTGGTGGCGGCCGGCGGCAAGGGCGCGGGCTCGATCGCCGAGGCCGTGGCCGACGCCGAGGTCGTCATCACGATGGTCCCCGCCGACCCGCACGTCCTGCAGGTCATCCTCGGTGAGGGCGGTGTGCTGGAGAACGTCAAGGCCGGCACCCTGGTGATCGACATGTCCAGCATCACGCCGCAGACCTCCATCAAGGTCGCGGCCGCCGCCAAGGAGAAGGGCGTCCGGACGCTGGACGCCCCGGTCTCCGGCGGCGAGGCCGGCGCCGTCGAGGCGGTGCTCTCGATCATGGTCGGTGGCGACGACGCCGCGGACTTCGCCGAGGCCAAGCCGATCTTCGACGCGCTCGGCACCACCGTCGTCCACGTCGGCCCGGCCGGCGCCGGCCAGACCGTGAAGGCCGCCAACCAGCTCATCGTGGCGGTCAACATCCAGGTCCTGGCCGAGGCCGTGGTCTTCCTGGAGAACGCCGGCGTCGACCTCGCCGCGGCGCTCGACGTCCTCGGCGGCGGGCTGGCCGGCTCGACCGTGCTGAACCGCAAGAAGGCCAACATGCTGAACCGCGAGTTCGCCCCGGGCTTCCGCATCGACCTGCACCACAAGGACATGGGCATCGTCACCGACGCCGCCCGCGCCGTCGGCGCCTCCCTGCCGGTCGGCGCGGTCGTCGCCCAGCTGGTCGCCTCCGCCCGCGCCAACGGCGACGGCTCGCTCGACCACTCCGCGCTGCTGCGCGGCGTCGAGCGCCTCTCCGGCCGCACGGTGGCCTGAACCGCGGCGATCCGCGGCTGAGCCCCGCGCTCGGCAGCAGTACCCCGGCCCGGGGGTGCGAACCCCCGGGCCCCACAGACTCCTCCTGGTGGCGTGTACCTATCCGGTCGTGCCCGCGCCACCAGGAGGCCAGGCCCGATCGGCAGGTGGGCCGGGGCTCATCCGCCCCCTGCCGATCGTTCCAAGCCGGTGGCGCGCCTCCCAGTCGGGGGCACTTCGGTCGTGCCGTGCGCGCCGCCCGGCCCCCTCCCCCGCCGAGGGGAGCCCCACTCGTACGTCGGAAGCGGGACGAGCGGGAGATCGGCGGGGAGGGGGTCGCACCCCGGCCGTGCCCGACACGGCCATGGCCCCGGAAACACGCAAGGCACCGAACCACCAGACGGGCGCAGACTCGGATCATCCGGTCCGCCCGCGGATCAGCAGCCCGACCCGGAAGTGAGGCCCACGCCATGCCCGCCACCCCCACCCAGGGCCATGTCGTCGTCGCCCCCGACAAGTTCAAGGGCACGCTGGAGGGCGCCGAGGTCGCCGCCCGCATCGCGGCCGGCATCCGGCGCGGCGCCCCCGGCGTCGAGGTCCGCGAGCTGCCCGTCGCCGACGGCGGCGAGGGCACCCTGGCCGCCGCGCTGGCGGCCGGCTTCACCCGGGTCCCCGCCAAGGTGGCCGGCCCGACCGGCCTGCCGGTGGACGCCGCCATCGCCGTCAAGGGCGACACCGCCGTGGTCGAGCTGGCCCAGTCCTCCGGGCTGGCCCGGCTCCCCGGCGGCCGGACGGCGCCGCTCGCCGCCGGCTCCTACGGGGTCGGCCAGCTGATCGGGCGGGCCGTCTCGCTCGGTGCCAGGCGGATCGTGCTGGGCCTCGGCGGCAGCGCCTGCACCGACGGCGGCGCCGGCATGGTCCAGGCGCTCGGTGTGGGCCTGTACGACATCGGGGGCGGTGAGCTGCCGCCCGGCGGCGCCGCCCTGCGCAGGCTGGCCCGGCTGGATCTCGGCCCGCTCGCGGACTGCCTGGCGGGCGTGGAGGTCGTGGTCGCCTGCGACGTCGACAACCCGCTGCTGGGAGCCCGCGGCGCGACCGCCGTCTACGGCCCGCAGAAGGGTGCCGACGGCGACGACCTGCGGATCCTGGAGGAGGGTCTGACCCGCTTCGCCGACGTCGTCGGCGAGGCGACCGGACGGGACTTCCGCGACGCCCCCGGCGCCGGGGCCGCAGGCGGGGTCGGTTTCGCCGCCCTCGCCCTGCTCGGCGCCACCATGCGGCCCGGCATCGAGCTGATGCTCGAACTGCTGGGCTTCGACGAGGCCGTGCGTGGGGCACGCCTCGTCGTGACGGGTGAGGGATGCCTGGACGCGCAGACGCTCCATGGCAAGGCCCCCGCCGGCGTTGCCGCGGCGGCCACTCGGGCGGGGGTTCGGGTGGCCGCTGTGGCAGGGCGTCTGGAGCTGGCGGAGAACGAGTGGCGGGCGGCGGGTTTCGTCGCGGCGTACGCGCTCACCGATCTGGCCGAGCAGCCCGGCGACAGCATGACCAGGGCGGCGGAGCTGTCCGAGGTCGCGGGCGAGCGGCTGGCCGGTGCGTTGCTGGCCGGTTGATTCCCGGTTTCCTCGTGGTTTCCTACATTGACGTTTTGTTGAAGGCGGGCCTAGGCTCCGAGCAATCGCCGCCAGCGGTGTGATGAGCAGACTTCAACTGCCGCCCCCACGGCCCCGGCCCGCCCTCAGCGACCCCTTCACCCCCTCGTTCACCACAGCTCCCGCTTCGCCCAGAAGACGGCCCACCCGGAGGTCCCGATGCCCCTCAGCGAGACGCCGTACTCCGCCGCCGCCGTGGTGATCCGCTCCCGCCGTGCCGTCCTGCCGGACGGCGAACGTCCCGCCGACGTCCTGGTCCGGGACGGCCGGATCGAGCAGATCGCCGCCCACGGCTCCCTGCTGGTCGGCGACCAGCACCTCACCGACCTCGGCGACACCGCCCTGCTCCCCGGCCTGGTCGACACCCACGTCCACGTCAACGAGCCCGGCCGCACCGAGTGGGAGGGCTTCGCCACCGCCACCCGGGCCGCCGCCGCCGGCGGGGTCACCACCGTCATCGACATGCCGCTCAACTCGATCCCGCCGACCACCACGGTCGACGGCCTGGACGCCAAGCGGAAGACCGCCGAGGGCCAGGCCTGGGTCGACCTCGGGTTCTGGGGCGGCGCGATCCCCGGCAACACCGCCGACCTGGAGCCGCTGCACCGCGCCGGCGTCTTCGGCTTCAAGAGCTTCCTGGCCCCCTCCGGCGTGGACGAGTTCCCGCACGTCGAGCAGGCCGACCTGGAGAGCGCGCTCACCGAGCAGGCCAGGATCGGCGCACTGGCGATCATCCACGCCGAGGACCCGGCCGTCCTGGCGGCCGCCCCGCAGCAGCCCGGCGTGCACTACCGCGACTTCCTCGCCTCGCGCCCCGACGACGCGGAGACCACCGCCGTCGCCCGCCTGCTCGACACCGCCCGCCGCACCGGCGCCCGGGTCCACATCCTGCACGTCTCCTCCGCCGCCGTCCTGCCGCTGCTGCGCCAGGCCCGCGCGGACGGCGTCCGGGTGACCGCCGAGACCTGCCCGCACTACCTCACCCTCGCGGCCGAGCAGGTACCGGACGGCGACACCGCCTTCAAGTGCTGTCCGCCGATCCGCGACGAGTCCAACCGGGACGCGCTCTGGGCGGCCCTGGCGGCCGGCGAGTTCATCGCCGTCGTCTCGGACCACTCGCCGTCCACCCCGGACCTCAAGCTGCTCGCGGAGTACGGCGGCAGCGGCGACTTCGCCGCCGCCTGGGGCGGCATCGCCTCCCTCCAGCTCGGCCTGCCGGCCGTCTGGACCGAAGCCCGCCGGCGCGGCCACAGCCTCTCGGACGTGGTCCGCTGGATGGCCTCCGGCCCGGCCTCGCTGGTCGGCCTCACCGGCACCAAGGGCGCCATCGCCGTCGGGAACGACGCCGACCTGGTCGCCTTCGACCCGGACGGCGAGTTCGCCGTGCAGGCCGCCGCCCTGCACCACCGCAACCCCGTGACCCCGTACGCGGGCCGGACGCTGACCGGCGCCGTCCGCACCACCTGGCTCCGCGGCCGGGTGGTGGACGTGGCCGCCGCTCCGTTCGGCCGTCAGATCACCCGTTCCTGAACCCTGGAGACTCAACCGATGAGCATCGACCGGACCCCGAGCGCTCCGTTCACCGAGCTGGTCAACCTGGCCTCCCGGCTGCTCGGCGCCGGCGTGGTCGCCACCAACGAGGACACCTTCGCCGACGCGGAGAACCTGCTGGTCGCCAAGCCCGCCGAGTTCCGCGCGCACACCTTCGGCCACAAGGGCCAGATCATGGACGGCTGGGAGAGCAAGCGCCGGCGCGGCGTCAGCGCCGAGCAGCCGCACCCCACCGACGAGGACCACGACTGGGCGGTCGTGCGGCTCGGCGCCGGCGGCGTGATCCGCGGCGTCGTCGTGGACACCGCGCACTTCACCGGCAACTACCCCGAGACCGCCTCCGTCCAGGCCGCGTCGATCCCGGGCCACCCGTCGGTCGAGGAGCTCGACGGCGCCGAGTGGACCGACCTCGTCCCGCGGACCGCGCTCCGGGGCGACACCGCCCACGAGTTCGAGGTCTCGGACGGCACCCGCTACACCCACGTACGCCTCAACATCTGGCCCGACGGCGGCGTGGCCCGCCTGCGGGTGCACGGCGAGGTGCTCGCCGACCCGCGCGAGCTGGACGGCCTCACCTTCGACCTCGCCGCCCAGGAGCACGGCGGCGTCGCCGAGGCCGCCTCGGACCGCTACTTCTCCTCCCCGCACAACCTGAACGCTCCCGGTCGCGCCTCCGTCATGGGCGAGGGCTGGGAGACCCGGCGTCGGCGCGACAAGGCCAACGACTGGGTGCAGATCGCCCTGGCCGGGGGCGGCGAGGTCCTGGCAGCCGAGGTGGACACCACCCACTTCGTCGCCAACGCCCCCGGCTGGGCCGACCTGGTGGGCTACGACGCCTCGAACGGCGGCGACCCGTCCACCGACGCCGGAGGCTGGTTCGAGATCCTGCCGCGGACCCGGCTGCAGCCCGACACCCGGCACCGGTTCCGGCCGGCCGCGGGCCGCCCCGTCACGCACGTACGGATCAACGTCTACCCGGACGGCGGCCTGGCCCGGCTGCGCCTGACCGGGAGGCTCACCGAGGCCGGCCGCGCCGCCCTCGCGCTGCGCTGGTTCAACGCACTTCCGGCCGGCGAGGCCCGTACGGCCCTCGTCGAGGCCGGTTTCGAGGCGGAGGAGGCCGCCGCGCTGGCCGCCGCCCGCCCGCTCGCGGACGCCGCCGCGACCACCGCCGCCGTGTCCGCGCTGCGGCCGGCCGACGGCCCCGACGGCGAGCAGTCCTCGCGCCGCCGTTCGGCGATCTGGCGGCTGCTCGGCGTCTGACCCGCGCCGGCCCACCGCCCGACCGACCGTCTCCTCCTTCTCCACGCAACGCCTTTAACGACCTGAAGGACCCTCTCATGTCCAAGATCCTGACCACGGAGTCCGGCGCCCCGGTCGCCGACAACCAGAACTCGGCCTCGGCCGGCGAGTACGGCCCGCTGCTCATCCAGGACCAGCAGCTCCTGGAGAAGCTCGCCCGGTTCAACCGCGAGCGCATCCCGGAGCGCGTCGTGCACGCCCGCGGCTCCGGCGCGTACGGCTACTTCGAGGTCACCGACGAGGTCTCGCGGTTCACCCGCGCCGACTTCCTCGCCGAGATCGGCAAGCGCACCGAGGTGTTCCTGCGCTTCTCGACCGTGGCCGGCAACCTGGGCTCCTCCGACGCGGTGCGCGACCCGCGCGGCTTCGCGCTGAAGTTCTACACCGCCGAGGGCAACTACGACCTGGTCGGCAACAACACCCCGGTGTTCTTCATCAAGGACCCGATCAAGTTCCCCGACTTCATCCACTCGCAGAAGCGCGACCCGTTCACCGGCGTGCAGGAGGCGGACAACGTCTGGGACTTCTGGGCCCACTCGCCGGCCTCGACCCACCAGATCACCTGGCTCTTCGGCGACCGCGGCATCCCCGCCTCGTACCGCCACATGAACGGCTACGGCTCGCACACCTACCAGTGGGTCAACGAGTCCGGCGAGGCCTTCTGGGTGAAGTACCACTTCAAGACCAACCAGGGCATCCGCTCGCTGGACGGCGACCAGTCCGCCGAGGTGCTCGGCTCGGACGCCGACAGCCACCAGCGCGACCTGCACCAGGCCATCGAGCGCGGCGTGTTCCCGTCCTGGACGCTGTACGTCCAGCTGATGCCGGTGGCCGAGGCGGCCGACTACCGCTTCAACCCCTTCGACCTCACCAAGGTGTGGCCGCACGCGGACTACCCGCTGCAGAAGGTCGGCCGCCTGGTTCTCAACCGGAACCCGGAGAACGTCTTCGCCGACGTCGAGCAGTCCGCCTTCTCACCGAACAACTTCGTCCCCGGCATCGGTCCCTCCCCGGACAAGATGCTCCAGGGCCGCCTGTTCGCCTACGCCGACGCCCAGCGCTACCGTCTCGGCGTCAACCACACCCTGCTCGCCGTGAACGCCCCCAAGGCGACCGAGGCGAACAACTACGGCCGGGACGGCCTCGCGGCCGTCAACGCGTCGGGCCGCGGGAAGAACTACGAGCCCAACTCGTACGACGGCCCGGCCCAGACCGACGACGCGCTGGCCGCACCGGTCGCGCTGAACGGCCACACCGGCACCTACACCACGCCGGCCCACACCAAGGACGACGACTTCTTCCAGGCCGGCGAGCTCTACCGGCTGATGTCGGCCGGCGAGAAGACCCGCCTGATCGACAACATCGCGGGCTTCCTGGCACAGGTCACCCGCGACGACGTCGTCGAGAAGAACCTCGCCCACTTCCACGCGGCCGACGAGGAGTACGGCGCCCGCCTGGAGGCCGCCGTCGCCAAGCTCCGCGCCGGCGACGAGGGCTGACCCCGGCCCCACCGACCAACCCTCCCAGGCCACCCGGGCCCACACCCGGGTGACCGGGGAAAGGCCTCTCCTCCCCGGGCAGTGGAGGAGAGGCCTTTGCCCTGCCCGCAGGCGCCCGGGAGCCGGCGAAAACCGATCGAACGCCGCTCACCTGCACGGATATCCTCGACCGATGACGACGACAGCACCCGGCTACCCCGCCAAACCCCGGCCCGGTGACCGGGTCGCGGTGATCTCGCCCTCCTCCGGCCTGCCCGGGATCCTGCCGCTGCCCCACGAGTTGGGCCTGCGCCGGCTGCGCGAGGAGTTCGGACTCGTCCCCGTGGAGTACCCGGCCACCCGGAAGATGGGCGCCACCGCGCGGGAGCGGGCCGCCGACATCCACGCGGCCTTCGCCGACCCGGACATCAGGGCGGTGATCGCCAGCATCGGCGGCGACGACCAGATCACCGTGCTCCCGCACCTCGACGACGAGTTGATCCGGGCGAACCCCAAGCCGTTCTTCGGGTACAGCGACAACACCAACCTGCTGAGCCACCTCTGGAACCTCGGCATCGTCGGCTACCACGGCGGCTGCGTGATGGTCGAGTTCGGCCGGCCCGGCGCGATGGCCGGCCCGACCGCCGACTCGCTGCGGGCCGCGCTGTTCACCTCCGGGCCGTACGAGCTGCGCCCGGCCGGGACGTGGACCGACCGGGGCGGCCGCTGGGAGGACCCGCGCACCTTCGACGCGGAGCCCGAAGCGACCCCCGGCGAGGGCTGGTTCTGGCACCGGGCGGACAAGGTGGTGGAGGGCGTCAGCTGGGGCGGCAACCTGGAGGTCCTCGGCTGGCTGCTGATGGCCGACCGCGGCATCCGGGCACCCGAGGCCTACGCGGGCTGCGTGCTCTTCCTGGAGACCTCGGAGGAGCAGCCGAACGCCGAGGAGGTGTACCGGATCCTGCGCAACACGGGGGAGCGGGGCCTGCTGCGGCAGTTCCCGGCGCTGCTGATGGGCCGGGCGAAGGCCTGGTCCCACCGGCAGCCGCTGGACGAGGCGGCGGGGGCGGCCTACCGCGACGCGCAGCGGCGGGCGGTGCTCAGGGCGCTGGCCGAGTACGCGCCGGACACCATGGCCGTGTTCGACGTCGATCTCGGGCACACCGACCCGCAGTTGGTGATCCCGTACGGCGGGACGGTCCGGGTCGACGGCCCGGCGGGGCGGATCACCGTGACCTACTGATCCGGTGGCCCGGGGTCCGCTCGTGGCCCCGGTGGGGTGCCTGCGCCGTCATGTGGCATATGCCACACAAGTTGTCCGTATCACCTGCGCGAATATCTGCCGACCGGCGGATACCTGCGCTCCCCGGTGGATAGGCTGGAGGGGTCGCGGCCGGTCCGCGCGGGGACATCGGAAGGGGACGTCATGCCGACACCAGCCCGGGGTCGTCAGGCCACGCTGGACCAGGGTGGCCCTGGCCCGTTCGGATCCCTGCAACACGCCCTCAGACTGCTGGAGGCGGTCGACCGGCACCCCGGTGGCGTCACCACCACCGGGCTCGCCCGCGAGACCTCGCTGCCGCCGGCGGAGGTCCGCCGGCTGACGGAGTTCCTGGAGACCGAGGGCTACCTGCAGTACCAGGAGGAGGCGTGGGTGCTCGGCGGCACCTTCGCGCTGCTCGGCCAGTACAACCGCGAGCAGCTGGTGCGGGTCCGCCTGAACCACAAACTCGCCGAACTGCGGGACGAGTTGGGCGCGGCCGTCTACTTCAGCCGCTACCACGACGGAGAGCTGTCGGTCGAGGCGGTCTCCGCCGCCGACCACGCCCCCGCGGTCCAGGAGTGGGTGGACTTCCGGGCCACCGCGCACGCCAGCGCGATCGGCAAGTGCCTGCTCAGCCAGCTGGACCACGACTCCCGCCGCGACCACCTGGCGCGCCACCCGGTGGCCCGCCTGACCTCGCGGACCGTCGTCGACGCCGACCAGCTGATGCACCGGCTGGAGCGCCAGCCGGCCACCGTGCCCGTCCTGGACATCCAGGAGTACGCGCTCGGCACGGTCTGCGCGGCCGTCCCGATCACCGCGGGGAGCACGGTCGGCTGCCTGGCGACCTCGATGCCGGTCGACAACGTCCACCGCCTCAAGGCCGCCGCCGAACTGCTCGCCCACCGCGCCGCTCCGCTGATGCTGGCGATGGCCGTCTGAGCGTCACCCGGCCGTCCGGGCCCCTCCGGTAGGGCCGGCCGGACCGGCCCGGGCCGGGGCCCGGGCCGGACACGTCGTCCGCCCGGGCCCCGGCGCTTCCGCCGGCCCCGCGCGCTGTCCAGCGGCCCACCCGCTGCCGGTCCGCTCCCGCGCGCTGTCCAGCGGCCCACCCGCTGCCGGTCCGCTCCCGCGCGCTCCGCTCGTGCGCCGGTTCGCGCCCGCTCGCGCCCCGGGGCCACGCGCCGACCGTCGTCCTCCGCTCGGGCCCAGGCCGCCCGGCGGCCGTCACTCCGGCGTGTGAAGTCCCGTGCGTTCGCCGCGCGGGCGGCCGCCGGGTGGCTAGGGTCGCGCTGACACGTCATCACCGACGGTCGGGGGAGGGCGGAGTGGAGGAGCAGCCATGAGAGCGACCAGCCCGGCCGGCCGCGCGGCGATCCTCGCGCTGCTCGTCGGGTTCAGCGCCGCCTGGTCGGTGGCGGCGCCGCTGGCACCCGGGGCGGCCGCGGTGGCCAAGGGCTGCGCGGTGGGGCCGACCGGTGGCGGCGCCCGGTCCGCGGGGGCCCGGCCGGAGGTGAGCGCCGGCCTGTGGCCGGGCGGCGTCGTCCCGTACCGGATCGACCCGGCGGCGAAGTCGCTCGGCAAGGTGCTGCACCGGGCGATGCACGAGATCGAGAGCAACTCCTGCGTCCGCTTCGTCCGGGCCGAGCAGCAGCGGGACTGGATCCACTTCGTCCGGGGCGAGGGCTGCTACTCCTACGTGGGGGTGATCGGCGGCCGGCAGAACTTCTCCCTCGGCGAGGGCTGCGACTGGCACGGGACGGTCCTGCACGAGCTGATGCACGCCCTCGGGTTCTTCCACGAGCACATGCGCGGCGACCGGGACCGCTACCTGGTGCTCCACCTGGAGAACGTCGAGCCCTCGCTGGTCGCGCAGTTCGGCAAGGTGGCGACGGAGAACGAGGCCACCCTGGGCCCCTTCGACTACGACTCGATCATGATCTACGGCTCCAAGTCCTTCAGCAGCCACGGCCGGCCGACCATGTCCCGGCCGGACGGTGGGCCGCTCGTCGACCCCTATGCGAGGGCCGGGCTGAGCAGGGGGGACATCGGCAAGCTCCACCGGCGCTACCCGCCGGCCTGACCTGGGCCGCCGCCGCGCGGCCGGGCCGCCGCCCGTCACGGGCCGCCGCCGCGCGGGGGCGGCGGCCGGCCCGCCGCGCCGGCGGCCGAGAATGGTGTCCGGGTGGGCCGAGCAGTCGACGGCCCGACCCGACCGGCCCGTCGGCCCGATCGGCGGGCCGGGTGCCCGACCGTCCGGCCCGACCCCTGGAGCATCCCTTGTCCCATCCCACGTACGCGGACGTCGAGGCGGCCGCCGGGCGGATCGCGGGCATCACCCGCACCGCCCCGGTGGTGTCCGCCGGCCCGGCCAGCCCCGGTGGCGGCGAGGTGTTCCTCGCCCTCGACTTCGTGCAGCACAGCGGCAGCTTCAAGGACCGCGGCGCCGCGAACTTCGTCGCCGCCCACCGTGCGGACGGCAGCCTGCCCGCGGCCGGGGTGGTGATCGCCTCGGGCGGCAACGCCGGGCTGGCCTGCGCCTGGGCGGCCAGGGCCCAGGGCGTGCGGGCCACGGTGTTCCTGCCCGCGACGGCGCCGGCCGTCAAGATCCGCAAGCTGCGGGCGCTGGAGGCGGACGTCCGGCTGGTGGGCAGCGAGTACGCGGAGGCGCTGGAGGCCTCCCGCCGGTTCGCCGCCGAGACGGGCGCACTGGCCTCGCACGCCTACGACGACCCGTACATCGCGGCGGGGGCTGGCACCCTGCTGCCCGAGATCCTGGCCGCGGTGCCCGGTCTGGACACGGTGGTGGTGGCGGTGGGCGGCGGCGGACTGTTCACCGGTCTGGCCGTCGCGGCGGCGCGGCACGGGGTGCGGGTGGTCGCGGTCGAGCCGGCCACCTGCCGTGCGCTGAACGCCGCCATCGAGGCGGGCGCGCCGGTGGACGTGCCGGTGGACTCCGTCGCGGCGGACTCGCTCGGCGCCCGCCGGGTCTCGGAGATGGCCCTGCACTGGGCCCGGCAGGTCCGGGCCAGCTCCGTGCTGGTGGCGGACAGCGCCATCACCGAGGCGCGCCAGGGCCTCTGGGACGGCCACCGCCTGGCCGTCGAGCACGGCGGGGCCACCGCGCTGGCCGCCCTGCGCAGCGGGGTGTACCGCCCGGAGCCGGGGGAGCGGGTCGCCGTGGTCCTCTGCGGGGCGAACACCGACCCGGCCTCGCTGGCCTAGGGTCCGCCCGGCGGAGCCGGCGGACGGGCCCCGGTTCCTCGGGTTCGATCCCGCTCGGCGGAGCCGGCGCGCCGTCGTGCCGCTCCGCCGGGTTTGAGCCCGGCCCCGCCCTCGAAGGATCAGGGCGGCGGCACGTCGTTCTTATTAGACTCGATGTCGATAAGAGTGGTCGAAACCCTTGTCGCCCGCTCTACCCGCGAGTAAGTTGCCCAGAGTCGAGCCGCCACCCGCAGGTCAGGAGGGCCCTTCCATGCCCCGCGCCACCTCCACCACCCCGGCCGCCCGCCGGGCCGCCCCGCCCACCGTCCACGAGAACCTCGTCCTCGAACCCCGGGACGTCCGCTTCGACTGGTCCGAGCTGCCGCTGCACTGGATCCCCGACGAGCCGATGGCCACCCACACCATCAACGTGCTGCACCTGCTGCTGCCCGAGGGCGAACGCTGGTTCGTCAAGGTGTTCAAGGAGGCGCTGCCGCTGATCACCGACGAGCAGCTGCGCGAGGAGGTGCTCGGCTTCATCGGCCAGGAGTCCATCCACGCCGAGGCCCACCAGGAGGTGCTGGACCACCTGCTGGCCCAGGGCCTCGACCCGCGCCCGTACGTCCGCCAGATCGGCTGGCTCTTCCAGCGGGTCCTCGGCGAGCGCAGCGGGCTGAACCCCCGTCAGCGGCGCGAGAACGTCATCGAGCGGGTGGCCTTCGTCGCCGCCATCGAGCACTTCACCGCCTTCCTGGGCGACTGGGCGCTCAACTCCCCGGGCCTGGACCGCGCCAAGGCCGACCCGACGATGCTCGACCTGCTGCGCTGGCACGGCGCCGAGGAGGTCGAGCACCGCAGCGTGGCGTACGACCTGATGGTCCACCTCGACCCGGGCTACCTGCGCCGGGTCCGCGGCATGGCGGTCTCCGGGCCGCTGCTCGTCCACCTCTGGGTGCGCGGCGTACGGTTCCTGCTCGCCGCCGACCCGACCCTGGAGGGCCGGATCCGCCCGACCTGGCGCGAGGCCCGGCAGATCGCGAACCGCGGCATGCTGCCCGACCCCCTCAAGTCGCTGCGCTCCGGCCTGCGGTACCTCAGGCGCGGCTACCACCCCACCCAGGAGGGCTCCTCCAGCCAGGCGCTCAGCTACCTGGCCGGCTCCCCGGCCGCCCGCGCCGCCGCCCACCACTGACCCGCAGCCAGCAGCCAGGAGAGCCGACCCGGATGGACCTCAGCACCCCGCCCCCGGACCTGTACGGGCGCCCGCGCGCCGACCGCTTCATGCAGCGCGTCACCGCCTTCGGCGACCGGTACACCCCCGCCCTGGGCAGCCCGCTGCTGCGCCGCAACCCGCGCCGCCCGCCGACCCGCCCCACCCCGCCGCTGCGCCTCGCCGTCACCGGCCACCGGACGGTCGCCGACGGCGTCGTCGAACTGCGGCTCGGCGAGCCGGGCGGCGACGAACTGCCGCCCTGGCAGCCCGGCGCGCACCTGCGGCTGCTGCTGCCCTCCGGCCGCGAGCGGCACTACTCGCTCTGCGGGGACCCGGCCGACCGCACGGTCTACCGGATCGCCGTGCGCAGGATCCCCGGCGGTGGCGGCGGTTCGGCCGAGATCCACGACGACCTCGGCCCCGGCACCCGCCTGACGGTGCGCCGGCCCCGCAACGGCTTCGCGTTCTGCGCCGAGCCGAGCGTGCTGCTGCTGGCCGGCGGCATCGGCGTCACCCCGCTGCTGCCGATGGCCCGGGAGGCGCAGCGCCTCGGCCTGGACTGGCGACTGGTGCACACCGGTCGCAGCGTCGCCGCGATGCCCTTCACGGACGAGCTGCTCGCCCTCGACCCGAGCCGGGTGGAGATCCTCGACGACGAGCGCCACGGCGTGCCCACCGGCGCCGGACTGCTCGCCCGGGCCCGTCCGGGCGCCGCCGTGTACTGCTGCGGACCGGCGCCGATGCTGGCCGCCGTGCAGGACGCACTGGAGGCGTCGCCCGCCCGCGCCCTGCACTTCGAACGCTTCGGCGCGGCCCCCGTGACGGACGGCCGGCCCTTCACCCTCCGGCTCGGCGCGGACGGCCCGCCGCTGGACGTCCCGGCCGACCGCTCGGCGCTGGACGTCGCGCTGGAGGCCCGCCCCGACCTGCCGTACTCCTGCCACCAGGGCTTCTGCGGCACCTGCCGGGTCCGGGTGCTGTCCGGCACCCCCGAGCACCGCGACCGCCGCCTCACCGCCGAGGAGCGCGCCGCCGGCGCCCTGCTGCCGTGCGTCTCGCGCGCGGCCGAGGGCGAGACCCTCGTCCTGGACGTGTAGCGCACCCCGGGGCCGCGCCGCCCACCGCGCGGCCCACCACGCGGCCCCGGGGCAGTCCGCGCCGCCCAAGGCCCCCGACGGCCCCGAAGGAGCCCGTATGGCCACCGCCCCCCTGCCCGCCTTCCCCTTCACCGAGGCCGACCTCGGCCGGTTCCGGGAGACCCAGCAACTCGCCTACCACTGCGCCGAACAGGTCGCCGCCTGGATCGAACCCGGCGTCACCGAGCGCCAGGCCACCGCCGAGCTGCGCCGCTGCCTGGTCGCCGCCGGCGTCGAGGACTTCTTCCACGTCCCGTTCGCCTGGTTCGGCGACCGCACCGCCTTCCGGCACTTCCACACCCCGCTGCAGTTCTTCGCCGGCGGCCGCAAGCTCCAGGAGGGCATGCCGTACGTGCTGGACTGCGCGCCCGTGGTCGACGGCTACACCGCCGACATCGGCTACGGCGGCCGGGTCGGCGAGAACCCGCTCTGGGACCGCCTCGCCGCCGACCTGCGGGTCTACCGCGAGCTGATCCTGCGCGAGGTGAAGGCCCGCAAACCGCTGGACGAGGTCTACGCGGCCGTGGACGCGCAGATCGCCGCGCACGGCTACGACAACCGCCACCGGGTCTACCCGGGCCGGGTGATCGGCCACCAGGTCACCCGGACCACCGCCCGCGGACCGGCCGGCGTGAACCTGTTCGGCTTCGGGGTGCGTACACTCCAGACGCTCGGCCGCGAGCTGATCAGCGAACGCATGCACGGCCGCTCCCCGCTCTGGGCGGACGGCCGGGCCTCCCGGCACGCGCCCACGCCGGGCCTGTGGGCGGTGGAGCCGCACATCGGGTTCCGCGACGTCGGCATCAAGTTCGAGGAGCTGCTGGTGGTCACCGAGGACGACGCGTACTGGCTCGACGACGACCTGCCGCACGTGCGGCGCTGGAGCACCACTGCCGAGGAGGCCTCCCGATGACCCCCCGCCGCCGCACCGTGCACTCCGCCGACGGACTGCCGCTCGCCGTCTTCGAGCAGGGCGACCCGGCCGCGCCGACCGTCCTGATGGTGCACGGCTACCCCGACACCCACGCCGTCTGGGACGACGTCGCCGCGGACCTCGCCGCCGACCACCACGTGGTGCGCTACGACGTCCGCGGCGCGGGAGCCTCCGGGGTGCCGGCCGGCCGGGACGGCTACCGCCTGGCCCGCCTCGCCGCCGACCTGTTCGCGGTCGCCGACGCGGTCAGCCCCGACCGCCCGGTGCACGTGCTCGCCCACGACTGGGGCTCGCTGCAGTCCTGGGAGGCCGTCACCGAGCCCGGCGCCGAGCGGCGGATCGCCTCGTACACCACGCTGTCCGGCCCGTGCCTGGACCACATGGGCTTCTGGCTGCGCGCCCGGTTCCGCCGGCCCACCCCGAGGCACCTGCGGCAGCTGCTCTCGCAGGGCCTGCACTCCTGGTACATCACCGCGTTCCACCTGCCGGTGCTCGCCCCCGCCACCTGGCGGTTCGGGCTGGCCCGGGCGTGGCCGCGGGTGCTGCGCGACCTGGAGGGCGTCACCCCGCGCCCCGGCCACCCGCAGCCGACGCTGCGCCAGGACGCCGTGCGCGGGATCGAGTTGTACCGGGCCAACATGCGCCCCACCCTGCGCGAGCCCCGCGAGCGGCCCACCGAGGTCCCCGTCCAGCTGGTCACCCTGACCCGGGACCGCTACGTCGGGGTCGCGCTCTCGGAGGGCCTGGAACGCTGGGTGCCGAACCTGACCAGGCGCTCGCTGAACGCCTCGCACTGGTCCGCACTGCTGGAGAAGGGGTCCGTCGTGGCCGGTCTGGTCCGTGAGTTCACCGCCCGCACCGGGGCCGGGCAGAAGGCCGGGCCGCCCGAGGACGGCCGGCTCGTCGTCGTCACCGGCGCCGGCAGCGGCATCGGGCGGGCCACCGCGCTGGCCTTCGCCGAGCAGGGCTCCCGGGTGGTGGTCTGCGACCTGGACCTCGAAGCCGCCACCCGCACCGCCGAACTCGCCTCGCTGATCGGCCCGCCCGCCCACGCCTACCGGGTGGACGTCAGCGACGGCGCCGCCGTCGACGCCTTCGCCAAGCAGGTGGCCGCCGACCACGGGGTGCCGGACGTGCTGGTCAACAACGCCGGGATCGGCCACTCCGGCACCTTCCTGCAGACCACCGAGCAGGAGTGGCAGCGCGTCCTGGACGTCAACCTGTGGGGCGTCATCCACGGCTGCCGCGCCTTCGGCACCCTGATGACCGAGCGCGGCGAGGGCGGCCACATCGTCAACCTCGCCTCGGCCGCCGCCTACCTGCCGTCCAAGCTGCTGGCCGCGTACGCCACCAGCAAGGCCGCGGTGCTGATGCTCTCGGACTGCCTGCGCGCCGAACTCGCCCCGGCCGGCATCGGCGTCAGCGCGATCTGCCCCGGCATCGTGAACACCAACATCACCCGCACCACCACCTTCTCCGGCGTCACCGCCGACCAGCAGGCCGCCAAGCAGCAGCGCGCCTCCAGGCTCTACGCCCGCCGCGGCTTCCCGCCCGAGAAGGTCGCGGCCGAGATCGTCCGGGCCGTGCGCACCGGCAAGCCGGTCGTCCCGGTCACCTTCGAGGCCAAGGCCGCCCGCCTGCTCGGCCGCCTCTCACCCGGGCTGCTGCGGCTGGCGGCCCGGCTGAACGTGGGCTGATCGGTCGGGCCGGGAGCCGGGCAGTGGCGGGATACGGGTCCTGGACCGGCCGGCCGAGGGCGGGCTGCCCGCCCTCACTGGACCGGTCGACGGTTCGCCGGCGTCGCGGTGCTGCACTACGACGGCGACTACGACATGATCACGGCCGCCACGGGGCAGCCCGCCGATGGGCCGTGCCCGCGGGTACGGCCGACTGAGATCGCCGGCCCGGCGCGTGTCAGGGCGGGCTCGCCGGCCGGTCGTCTGTTACTCCTGATGGGCACTGTCAGCACGCCCGAAGGAGACCCCCATGGCCACCGGCACCGTGACGTCGTACGAGGCGGGCCACGCCTACGGCCTGATCACCCCCGACGACGGGGGGCCGGACGTGACCGTCTACTACGACTCCGTCATCCGTGAGCTCGCCGACGAGCCGGGTGTCGACCAGCACGGCCGGGTGCTGACGGTCGGCCAGCGGGTGAGCTACGAGGCGGCGCAGGAGGAGGGCCGGACCGTCGCCGAGCGGGTCCGGCTGCTCTGAGCCTGCGGCGGCCCCGGGGCCGGTACTGGCCCGCCCGGGGACTGATCGCGCACATCACCGGGCCCAGCCCGACCGGGTGGTTCGTCACGGACGTGTGGGAGTCCCAGGAGGCGTTCGAGCGGTTCGGCGAGGTGCTGATGCCGATCCTGCGGGCGGTCGGCTACCCGCAGTTCCCGGCGCTGGTGCTGCCCGCCCACAACGTCGTCCTGTCCTGAGGCACCCGGGCACGCCGCCGGCCCGGACCCGCGGTGGGCGGATCCGGGCCGGTGGCGTGCCCGGCGGGCGGTTCAGGCGGGCGGTTCAGGCCGCGTGCGAGCGGGCCTTCTCCTCCTGCGCGCGGGCCAGGTCGTGGTGGATCGGGCCGTCGCCGGCCGAGAGCGGCAGGCAGCTGCCGCCGCGGCGGTGGGCGACGATCTCGGCGGCGACCGAGACGGCGGTCTCCTCGGGGGTGCGGGCACCGAGGTCCAGGCCGATCGGCGAGCGCAGCCGCGCGATCTCGGCGTCGGTCAGGCCGACCTCGCGCAGCCGGGCGTTGCGGTCGCGGTGGGTGCGGCGCGAGCCCATCGCGCCGACGAAGCCGACCGGCAGCCGCAGCGCGCGCTCCAGCAGCGGGATGTCGAACTTGGCGTCGTGGGTGAGCACGCACAGCACGGTGCGGCCGTCGATCCGGTCGAGCTGGGAGTCCAGGTATCGGTGTGGCCAGTCCACCACGACCTCGTCCGCGTCGGGGAAGCGGCGGGCGGTGGCGAAGACCGGGCGGGCGTCGCAGACGGTGACGTGGTAGCCCAGGAACTTGCCGATCCGCACCACGGCGGCGGCGAAGTCGATGGCCCCGAAGACCAGCATCCGGGGCGCGGGGACGTACGACTCGACGAAGAAGGTGACGGTGCCCAGCTCCTCCTCGTCGCAGGGGCGCCCGTCCAGGCCGAGGACGACCTTGCCGGTTCGGCCCGCGTCCAGCATGGCCCGGGCCTCGGCGACCGCCGCGCGCTCCAGGGCGCCGGTGGTGGTGGGGGCGGGGGAGAGCGCGCCGTGGTGGCTGTCGGCGGTGACCGTGACGGTGGCGCCGACCAGCGCGGCCGGCCCCTCGATCACCCGGGCGAGGGCGACCGGGGTGCCGGAGGCGATGTAGGTGATCCCCGCGTCGAGGGCGGCGTCGGCGCCGGGGGTGATCGGCTGGACGAAGACGTCCAGGACGCCGCCGCAGGTCAGGCCGACCGCGAAGGCGTCCTCGTCGCTGTACCCGAAACGCTCCAGCACCGGCCGCCCGCTGGTGACGGCCTCCTGGCAGAGCTCGTACACGGCGCCCTCGACGCATCCGCCGGACACGCTGCCGACGGCCTCGCCGTCCGCGTCGACGGCCAGCGCGGCCCCCGGGTCGCGCGGTGCGCTGCCGGAGACGCCGACGACCGTGGCCACGGCGAAGGTGCGCCCGGACGCGTGCCAGGCCTGCAGCTGCTCGGCGATGTCTTGCATGTCGGGGGCTCCTTACGCGATGCGGAGGGGGCGTGTGGGTGAGCCGCCGGGCGGGAACCGTGGTCCCCGCCCGGCGGCGGTGGCGCTAGTGGACGCCGAGCAGTTCCTTGACCGGACCGAGCGCGAAGTAGACCACGAAGACGGCGGTCAGGATCCACATCAGCGGGCCGGGCTCGCGCCACTTGCCGGTGCCGGTCTTGATGGCGACGTAGGAGATGACGCCCGCGGCGACACCGGCGGTGATGTTGTACGTGAACGGCATCAGGACGCAGGTGAGGAAGGCCGGGATGGCGACCTCGCGGTCCGACCAGTCGATGTGCCTGGCCTGGCTCATCATCATCGAGCCGATGACGACCAGCGCGGCGGAGGCGACCTCGACCGGCACGATGCCGGCGATCGGGGAGAAGAAGAGCATCAGGGCGAAGAAGCTGCCGGTGACCAGCGAGGCGAGGCCGGTCCGGGCGCCGTCGCCGACACCGGTGGCGGACTCGACGAACACCGTCTGACCGCCCGCACCGGCCACGCCGCCGACCGCGCCGCCGGCGCCGTCGATGAACAGGGCCTTGGACAGGCCGGGCATCCGGCCCTGGCGGTCGGCGAGTCCGGCCTCGGTGCCGACGCCGATGATGGTGGCCATCGCGTCGAAGAAGCCGGCCAGCACGAGGGTGAAGACCGCGACCGAGGCGCTGATCGCGCCCATGCCCTGGCCGCCGAAGGCGCCGAACAGGTCGATGTCGCCGAAGAGGCCGAAGTTCGGTGCGGCGACCGGGCTGCCGGGCCACTCGGGGACGGAGCTGCTCCAGGTGTGCTCCGGGAGGTTCACCGTCGCGTTGACGATGAAGGCCACCACGGTGCCGCCGGCGATGCCGAGCAGGATCGCGCCGCGCACGTTGCGGGCCAGCAGGATGAAGATCGCGACCAGGGTGACCGAGAAGATCAGGACGGGCCAGCCGGCCAGTTCACCGGCCGGGCCGAGCGAGACGGGCGGGCCGTACGGGTCCGGGCCGTGGTGGATGAAGCCGGACTTCACCAGGCCGATCAGCGCGACGAAGAGGCCGATGCCGATGGTGATCGCGTGCTTGAGCGGCAGCGGGATGCCGTTCATGATCTTCTCGCGGAGGCCGGAGACGACCAGCAGCACGATCATCAGGCCGTAGATCACGCAGAGGCCGAAGGCCTGCGGCCAGGTGGTGTGCGGCGCGACGATGGTGGACAGCGCGCCGGAGACCGAGAGGCCGGCGGCGAGGGCCAGCGGGACGTTGCCGACCACGCCCATCAGGATGGTGGTGACGGCGGCGGCCAGCGCGGTGGCGGTGGTCAGCTGCGCGTGGTCCAGGTGCATGCCGTTCTTGTCGGCACCGCCGAGCAGGATCGGGTTCAGCAGCAGGATGTAGGCCATCGCCATGAAGGTGGTGAGACCGCCGCGGAGCTCGTTCCCGAAGGTCGAGCCCCGGGCCGATATCTTGAAGTAGGCGTCCATGGCGTTCTTCGGCTGGGCTGCCGGGGGCGGCGTGGTGGCGTCGCTCTCGGCGGGTCTTGCTTCAGTGGTACCTGGCTCCGTCGGGATCCGGGTCATGTCCACTCCCAAGGTTCATAGGGGGTTGGGGTGGGCGAGCCGACCTGGTGACCAGTCAGAGCTGGTGCAGGGGGACTGTTCGACTCACTGTGCGCACTCTGTGGCAGTGCCTGCGGTGCGTTGGTGCCCCGGCCGGAGGCCGGGGAGGTGGTGCGCACCGCTGCAGAACCCCGGCGTGGGAGAGGCAGCGGGAGAATGCGTTCGCTTTGCTTCGGGTGGTGCATGGCGTTGCTCTTCGGTGCCGGCCGGCGCCGTGGGGTGCCGGGTGGTGCTGCCCCGGGGCGGCGGGGAAGACGGTCGCCGCCCCGGGGAGGTTTCGGTCCGGGGCTAGAGCGTCCCGGTGATGTGCTCGGGCCGGACGGGGATCCGGTTGAGCGCCTTGCCGGTCGCCTGGCGGATCGCCGCGACGATGGACGGCGTGGCCGATACGGTCGGGGCCTCGCCGACGCCCCGCAGCCCGTACGGGGCGTGGGGGTCGGGGAGCTCCAGGACGTCGACCGGGATCGGCGGGGTGTCCAGGATGGTGGGGATCAGGTAGTCGGTGAAGGACGCGTTGCGCACCTTCCCGTCCTTGACGATGATCTCCTCCATCACGGCCAGGCCCAGGGCCTGGGTGCAGCCGCCCTGGATCTGCCCGACCACGGACAGCGGGTTGAGCGCCTTGCCGACGTCCTGGGCGGCGGTCAGCTCGACGACCTTGACCAGGCCCAGCTCGACGTCCACGTCGACCACCGCGCGGTTGGCGCAGAAGGTGTACTGGACGTGGCCGAAGCCCTGCCCGGTCACCTTGTCGAAGGGGACGGTCGGGCGGTGGTGGTGCTCGCGGGTGAGGTCGATCGCCTCGTCCCCGAGCAGGTCCACCATCGAGATCAGCGTGCCGCCCGACTCGGAGACCACCTTGCCGCCGACCAGCGTGATGTCGGTCCGGGTCCAGCCGTAGCGCCGGCGGCCCTTCTCGATCAGCGCGGCCTTCACGGCCTCGGCCGCGTACTTCACCGCGCCGCCGGTCATGTAGGTCTGCCGCGAGGCGGAGGTGGAGCCGGCCGAGCCGACCTCGGTGTTCGCCGGGTGGATGGTGACCTGCTCGACGCCGAGCTCGGTGCGGGCGATCTGGGCGTGCACGGTGACGCCGCCCTGGCCGACCTCGGCCATCGCGGTGTGCACCATGGCGACCGGCTCGCCGCCGATGACCTCCAGGCGGACCCGGGCGGTGGAGTAGTCGTCGAAGCCCTCGGAGAAGCCGACGTTCTTGATGCCGACCGAGTAGCCGATGCCGCGGACGATGCCCTCGCCGTGCGAGGTGTTGGACAGCGCGCCGGGCACGGTGCGGATGTCCAGGTTCTCCAGGTCGAGCGGCGGCGGCAGCGGCATGTCCTTGACCCGCTGGAGCAGCTCGGCGACCGGGGCCGGCGAGTCGATCTGCTGGCCGGTGGGCATGTAGTCGCCCTCGGACATGGCGTTCAGCTGGCGCAGCTCCACCGGGTCCATGCCCAGCTCGGCGGCGAGCCGGTCCATCTGGGTCTCGTACCCGAAGGCGGCCTGCACCGCGCCGAAGCCGCGCATCGCACCGCAGCTCGGGTTGTTGCTGTAGAGCGCGATGGCGTGCATCTTGACGTTCGGGATCACGTACGGGCCGTGGCCGAGCGAGGCGGCGTTGCCGACCACCGCAGGGGAGGCCGAGGCGTACGCGCCGCCGTCCAGCACGATCCGGCAGTCGGCGTAGACCAGCTTGCCGTCACGGGTCGCGCCGTGCTCGTAGTGCATCCTCGCCGGGTGGCGGTGCACGTGGCCGAAGAAGGACTCGTCGCGGGCGTAGACGATCTTGACGGGCTTGCCGGTGCGCTGCGCCAGCAGCGAGGCGTGGATCTGCATCGAGAGGTCCTCGCGGCCGCCGAAGGCGCCGCCGACGCCCGCCAGGGTGAGGCGGACCTTCTCCTCCGGCAGGCCCAGCACGGGGGCCATCTGCTGGCGGTCCACGTGCAGCCACTGGGTGGCCACGTAGAGGTCGATGCCGCCGTCCTCGGCGGGTACGGCCAGGCCGGACTCGGGGCCGAGGAAGGCCTGGTCCTGCATGCCGACCTCGTAGTCACCGCTGACGACGACGTCGGCCATCGCCCGGACCTCGTCGGTCACGCCGAGGCCCGAGACCAGCCGCTGCTCGTGGCAGATGTTGTCGTAGCCGTGCGACTTGAACTCGTGCGGCTCGTGCACGTAGCCGTAGGTCTGCGGGTCGAGGCACATCTCCTCGGTGGTGATCGGGGTGAGCACCTCGTACTCGACCTTGATCTTCTTCACCGCGCGGCGGGCCGTCTCCGGGTGGTCGGCCGCTACCAGCGCGATCGCCTCACCGTGGTAGCGCACCTTGTCGATGGCCAGCGCCGGCTGGTCCTGGATCTCCAGGCCGTAGAACTTGGTGCCCGGGATGTCCTCGTGGGTCAGCACGGCGTACACGCCGGGGACCTTCAGCGCCTCGGAGACGTCCACCGAGAGGATGTTCGCGCGGGGGTGCGGCGAGCGCAGCGCCATGCCCCAGAGCATGTCCTCGTGCCACATGTCGGACGAGTAGGCGAACTCGCCCTTGACCTTGAGGGTGCCGTCCGGGCGCAGCGGCGAGCCGCCGATGCCGTCCTTGGAGGCCTGCCGGATGTCCTGCAGGTTCTTCTGACCCTGGATGGTGCGGGTGCTCATTCGGAAGCCGCCTTCGCGCACGTGCGGGCGGAAGCGAGCCGCACCGCGTCCATGATCTTCTCGTAGCCGGTGCAGCGGCACAGGTTGCCCGAGAGGGCCTCGCGGATGTCGTTGTCGCTCGGCTGGGCGTCCTGCGCCAGCAGGGCGTCGGTCTGCACCAGCAGACCGGGGGTGCAGAAACCGCACTGCACGGCGCCGGCGTCGATGAACGCCTGCTGGACCAGGCCCAGCTCGCCGCTCTCGTCGGCCAGGCCCTCGACGGTGCGGACCTCGCGGCCCTGCACCTGCCCGGCCGCGACCAGACACGAACAGACCGGGGTGCCGTCCAGGTAGACCGTGCAGGAGCCGCACTCGCCCTGCTCGCAGGCGTTCTTGGAGCCGGGCAGGCCGACCCGCTCGCGCAGCACGTAGAGGAGGCTCTCGCCCTCCCAGACGTCGTCCGCCTCCACGGGCTTGCCGTTGGCGGTGAAAGTGACCCTCATGCCGCGCTCCTGATCTGCTTGCTGTAGTCGTTCCACGTCCAGGTGAGGGTGCGCCGTGCCATCACGGCCAGCGAGTGCCGGCGGTAGTCGGCGGTACCGCGGACGTCGTCGATCGGGGAGGCCGCGGCCTTCACCAGCTCGCCGAACCGCTGGGTCACCTCGGCGCCCAGCAGGTCGCCCGACTCCCACAGGCCGCGCTCGGCGAGCACGCCCTGCAGGTACTCCTCGGCCTCCACGGCGCGCCGCGGCGTGGGGGCGGCCGAGCCGATCCCGGTGCCGACGGTGCCGTTCTTCGGGTGGAGGGCGAAGCCGAAGGCGCAGACCGCGATGACCATCGCGTTGCGGGTGCCGATCTTCGAGAACTGCTGCGGGCCGTCCGCCACCGGGATGTGGACGCGGCGGATCAGCTCGTCCTGCTCCATGGAGTTCCGCTTCACGCCGACGTAGAAGTCGTCGATCGCGATCAGCCGGGTGCCCCGGGCGTGCGAGGCGACCTCGACGAAGACGTCCCGGCCGGCCGCCAGCAGCGCGGGGTGCGCGTCCCCGGCGGGGGACGCCCCGCCGAGGTTGCCGCCGACACCGCCGCGGTTGCGGATCTGCGGCGAGCCGACGGTGTGGGACGCCAGCGCGAGGCCGGGGAGCGGCCCCGACAGCTCGTTGATGATCCGGGTGTACGGCACCGAGGCACCGAGCCTGACCACGTCTCCCGTGATCTCCCATTCGGTGAGCTCGGTGATGCGGTTGAGGTCGAGAATCGCGGATGGCCGGTGCACGTCGAAGTTCATCTCGACCATGACGTCCGTACCGCCCGAGATGGGCAGCGCGGTCGGGTACTCAGCCTTCGCCGCGAGTGCCTCGTCCCAGGTAGCGGGCCGAAGGAACTCCATGCGGGTGTCTCCTCAAGTCGTTGCCAGCTCGAACAACTGGGCACTGTGCCCGAGATCCCGCGGGAACCCGCCCAGTCGGACGCGTCCACCCGGGTCTCGAAACCCCTGGTGTGTCGGACCTTGCTACCGTCTCGTTGCCGAAGCGTTGAGTCCTGGTCACCGGGGTGTGTCCGGCGGCGTGTGGCCAGTGAACCGCCGACGGACCACCCGAAGGCAGTCACCGATGGCATGAAGCCCTTGCCGTACTGCCGCCCGGCATCCTGTACGTTCCTCTAAGGCGGACAATCGCCCAGTCCAGCGCGCGCACGGCCGCCATCTACGACCGTAATCCGGCCGTGATTGCGAAGCTACGGGCCCGTGACCCGGGCGCCTGTTGATACGTAACACCGAGCACTGATGTTCGGGCACACTGTGAGCCCCGCAGGCGTGTCCGCCAGTTGCGCCCCACCCTGAACAAGCCACCCACCCCAGCCGAAGGAGTCTGCGGATGCGTGTCCGTGACCTGCTCGCCCCCGGAGCCCCCAGACTGCGGCTGCTCGCCGGTGAGGACGAGCTCGACCGCCAGGTCAGCGGCGTCATGACCACGGACCTGCACGACCCCGGCCGCTACCTGCACGGCGGCGAACTGGTGCTCACCGGCATGCTCTGGCGCACCGCCCCCGAGGACTCCGAGCGCTTCGTGCGCACCCTCGCCGCGGGCGGCGCCGTCGCCCTGGCGGCCGGCGAGGCCGAGGTCGGCCCGGTGCCCGAGGACCTGGTCGACGCCTGTCGCCGGCACCGGATGCCGCTGCTCGCCGTGCCCGACGACATCGCCTTCGGCACCGTCACCGAGTTCATCGGCCGGCAGGTCTCCGCCGACCGCGCGGCCGACCTCTCCGCCCTGGTCGACCGGCACCGGCTGCTGGTCTCGGCGGCCGGCGGCGGGGGGCTGGACGCCGTCCTGGACCTGCTCGGCGGCGACCTCGACCTGGACTGCTGGGTGCTCACCCCGACCGGCGCGGTGATCGCCGGCCCCGCCGACCGGCTCCCCGCCGAGGACCGCGACCAACTGGTCCGCACCCATCTGGGTGCCCAGAGACAGCGCCGGCGGCCCCCGCACCGGGCCCGGATCGCCTCCGGCTCGTACTCGCTGATCCCCGCGCCCGCGACGCCCGGCGCCGAGGCACCGCTCGCCGACTGGATGCTCGCGGTGGCCGGCGACGTCACCGAGTGGACCGCCAAGCGCCAGCAGCTCGCCGAGAACCTGGCCCGGCTGGTCGCCGCCGAGCGCACCCGCCGCGACGAGGGCCGCCGGCTGCGCCGCCGTCTCGCCGACGAGGTGCTGACCCTGCTCCAGCGCGACGCCGACCCCTCCGAGATCAGCCGCACCCTGTACGCCTCCTCGGCGATGGCGGCCCGCTACGAGGGCCGCGAGCCCAAGCCGCAGGCCGCCGAGGGATCCTGGCTGGTGGTCAGCGCCGAAGGGACGGGGCTGCCCGACGGCGCGGTGCGGTCGATCCTGGAGGAAGCTCTCACCGAGACCTCGGACCGGGCGCTGGTGGCGGGCGGCGGCACCGGCGCGGTGGTCGTCCTGCCCGCCCCGGACGCCGGCGTCCCGGCCGAGGCGCTGCGCGAGCTGCTCGCCCCGCTGGAGGCCGGCCTCGGCTCCGAGGGCCGGATCACCCTCGGCGTCTCCGCCCCCGCCCAGGAGGCCGGCGGCCTGCGCGGCGCCCTGGAGGAGGCCCGGCACGCCCGCCGGATCGCCGCCGCCCGGGTCGGCCGGGTCTGCGTGGCCGGCCCGGAGGAGCTGGCCTCGCACGTCCTGCTGCTGGCCGCCGTCCCGGACGAGGTCCGCCGGGCGTTCCGCAGCCGCCTGCTCGACAAGGTGATCGCGTACGACATCGAGCACCAGGCCGACCTGGTCCGCACTCTGGAGGCCTTCCTGCGGTCGGACGGCTCCTGGACCCGCTGCGCCGCCCAGCTGCACGTGCACGTGAACACCCTGCGGTACCGGATCGGCCGGATCGAGGAGCTGACCGGCCGTGACCTGTCCCGGTTGGAGGACCGCGTCGACTTCTACCTGGCGCTGGAGCTGGCCTGACCGGCCGTCGGGGCCCGCGGACGCCGAAGGCCCCCCGCACGGACGAGGGGCCTTCGGCCTGCGGCAGGGCGCCGGGACGGCTCAGGGCTGGACCGGGATGACGCTGGTCAGCCACTCGAAGACACTCGGGACCATGGGCTTCCAGACGTCACTGGCGTGCGGCCCGGTGGTCTCCACCGGCTGCACCGTGGTCGGCGCCTTGGCGACGTCCCGCAGGGCGACCGCGTCCTCGTAGCCGTCGCCCTTGTTGCCGCTCAGGTAGAGCGCGACCCGGGGCGGCTGCGCGGCGTTCCTGAGGATGTTGACCGGGTTGTTGGCGTCCCGCAGCTTCGGGTCCTGCGCGGTCAGCGACTCCTTCTCGGCGCCGGGGTCGTTGTAGCCGGAGAGGCTGACACCGGCCCGGTAGCGGTTCGGGTGCGCGACGGCGAGCTTGGTGGCGCAGTGCGCGCCGGCGGAGTAGCCGGCCACCGCCCAGCGGTCGGCGGACGGGTCGACCCGGAAGTTGTCCATGACCATCTGCGGGACGTCCCGGGCCAGCCAGGTCTCGGCGTTGGCCTTGCCCGGCACGTCGGCGCAGCCCGCGTCGACCCGGTTGCCCAGCAGCAGGGTGCGCGGCGAGACCAGGATGAACGGGGTTACCTTGCCCTGCTCCATCAGCGGCTTGAGCTGCTCGGAGACCTTGAGCGTGCCGTACCAGGTGCTGGAGGAGCCGGGCCAGCCGGGGATCAGCTCGACCACCGGGAACTTCCGGTCCTTGAACGCGGGGTCGTGGTACTGCGGGGGCAGCCAGACCAGCACCTCGCCGTCGATGCCGGAGAGCTGGCCCTTCAGGTCGGTGCGCTGCACGTCACCGGGCACCTTGGGGTCGTCCACGTTCTTGAAGGACTGGACCACCTTGGCGGGGGGCTTGGCGGCGTCCTGCCCCGGGGCGCGGCCGTCGGCGCCCGGGAGGTCGGCCGGCGGCACCTTGGGCACCGCGCGGACGTGGTGGCCGGTGCCCAGCAGGTCGTCCCAGTTGCCGTAGATCAGGTTCGCGTTGTTGACCATCACGAAGACCATCGTCACGGCCGTGAACTGACAGAGCAGCAGCATCGCCAGTCTGGACAGGATCCGCAGCGGCCGGGGGCCGCGCACCTTCCCCCACAGCAGCATCGCGGCGGCGATGGAGAGCGGCACGAGGACGATCGTGCAGAGGAGGAACGGTGTGCCTGTCAGTTGCATCGAGTTCTCGTATCCGGGTAGCAAGCCGCCCGGGCCCCGCTTGCCCGGTGCGCTCTCCAATGGGATGGGACGGCGTGGAACAGAAGATCGGTTGCCGGCGAATCTGTGGAAAACCTGAGAGGAACATCACATTTTCCTGATGATTCGCGCTCAGCCCGGACACAGTCTGCCATCCGCGCGGGTGTGGTCACCCGATTCGCCCAGGGATCTCCGAGAAACGCCCCCTAGCAGGCACGATACCGTTCGGGCGGGACGGGACCGGGCGAGGCGGTCCCGCCGTTCGGACACCCGGCGTCCCAGACTGGTGGACCAGGCGGGCCCGGCCGGCAAGCAGGAGAGACATCCCGATGACCCGAATCCCCCTCCGCCCGATCTGCGCGGCGCTCCTGCTGGCGACGGTCCTTGCGGGCTGCAGCAGCACCGGCGGCAGACGGGCCGAGCAGGCCCGCGAGCGGGCCGCGACGGCCGGCGGCGCGGTGGACACCCCCCGCTGGAAGATCGCCATGGTCACCCACGCGGGGGCCGGCGACGCGTTCTGGGACACCGTGCGCAAGGGCGCCGAGCAGGCCGCGGCCAAGGACAACATCACCCTGCTGTACTCCAACGACGCGCAGACCCAGAACCAGGTCCAGCTGGTCCAGGCCGCCATCGACCAGGGCGTCGACGGCCTGCTGGTCACGCTCGCCAAGGGCGACGCGCTCGGCCCGGTGCTGGCCAAGGCCAAGGCGGCGGGCATCCCGGTGATCAGCATCAACTCCGGCCAGGAGTTCTCCGCCCGGTTCGGCGCCCTCACCCACATCGGCCAGGACGAGACGGTCGCCGGCCAGGCGGCCGGCGCCGCCCTGGACGCCCGGGGCCGCCGGAACGTGCTCTGCGTCATCCACGAGCAGGGCAACGTGGGCCAGGAGCAGCGCTGCTCCGGCGCCCGGTCGAAGTTCGGCGGACAGTTCCAGACCCTCTACGTGGACGGCGTCAACATGCCCGACGCCCGGGCGGCCGTCTCCGCCAAGCTCCAGGCCGACCCGGGCCTGGACACCGTGCTGACCCTCAGCGCCCCGGTCGCGGCCACCGCGCTGCAGGCCGTCCAGGACGCCCGGCGCCCGGTCGAGCTGGACACCTTCGACCTGGGCACCCAGGTGGTGGCCGGCCTGCAGGCCGGCACCGTCGGCTTCGCCGTCGACCAGCAGCCGTACCTGCAGGGCTACGAGGGCGTCGACCTGCTCTGGCTCCACCGCTACAACCTCGACGTGCTCGGCGGCGGCGGGCCGGTCCTGACCGGCCCGCAGGTGCTCACCAAGGACGACGCCGCCGCGCTCGCCCGGTACGTCGCGAGGGGCACCCGATGAGCGGCCCGGCGCCCGCGCCCGTGGACGTGCTGGCCGCCGAGCGGCCACCGGCCTTCCGCCGGCTGCTGAAGCGGCCCGAGATCGGCGCGCTGATCGCGGCGGCGGCGGTCTTCCTGGTCTTCTCCGCCGTCGCCGACAGCTTCCTGCGGACCTCCTCGGTCGGCACCGTGCTGTACGCCGCCTCCACCATCGGGATCATGGCGGTGCCGGTCTCGCTGCTGATGATCGGCGGCGAGTTCGACCTGTCGGCCGGTGTCCTGGTGACCACCGCCGCGCTGACCTCCTCGATGGTCTCCTACCAGCTCACCGCGGTGACCTGGGTGGGCGTGCTGGTCTCGCTGCTGGTCGTGCTGGCCGTCAGCGCCTTCAACGGCTGGATGCTGAGCCGCACCCGGCTGCCCAGCTTCATCGTCACCCTCGGCACGTTCCTGATGCTCACCGGCGCCAACCTCGGCGTCACCAAGCTCGTCACCGGGACGGTCACCACCAGGCCGATCTCCGACATGGAGGGCTTCGCGTCCTGCCGGTGGCTGTTCGCCTCCGAGACCACCGTCGGCGGACTGACCGTCAAGGCCACCGTCTGGTGGTGGCTGGGCCTGCTGCTGATCGGGAGCTGGGTGCTGCTGCGCACCGCCTTCGGGAACTGGATCTTCGCGGTGGGCGGCGACGCGGCCGCCGCCCGCGCGGTCGGGGTGCCGGTGGCCAGGACCAAGACCGTGCTCTACCTGGGCGTGGGCTTCTGCGCCTGGGTGCTCGGCCAGCACCTGCTGTTCTCCTTCGACACCGTGCAGTCCGGCGAGGGGGTCGGCAACGAGCTGATCTACATCGTGGCGGCCGTGATCGGCGGCTGCCTGATCACCGGCGGGTACGGCTCGGTGGCCGGCTCCGCGCTCGGCGCGCTGATCTTCGGCATGACGAGCAAGGGCATCGTGTACGCCGAGTGGAACCCCGACTGGTTCAAGTTCTTCCTGGGCGCGATGCTGCTGCTGGCCGCCCTGCTCAACTCCTGGGTGCGCCGCCGGGTGGAACGGGGGACGGGCCGATGACCGGCCGCGAACTGCTGGCGCTGACCGCCGTGGGCAAGACCTACGGCTCGGTCCGCGCCCTCCGGGACGTCTCGCTGACCCTGGGCGAGGGCGAGATCAGCTGCGTGCTCGGCGACAACGGCGCCGGCAAGTCCACCCTGATCAAGATCATCGCCGGGCTGCACCGGCACGACGAGGGCAGCTACACCATCGCGGGCGAGGAGGTCCGCCTCGGCTCCCCGCGGGAGGCCCTGGACCGCGGCATCGCCACCGTCTACCAGGACCTCGCGGTCGTCCCGCTGATGCCGGTGTGGCGCAACTTCTTCCTCGGCTCGGAGCTCGGCCGCGGCCCGGGCCGGCTGCGCCTGGACACCGCCGCGATGCGGGCCACCACCCGCGAGGCGCTGCTGCGGATGGGCATCGACCTGCACGACGTCGACCAGCCGATCGGCACCCTCTCCGGCGGCCAGCGCCAGTGCGTCGCGATCGCCCGGGCGGTCCACTTCGGCGCCAAGGTGCTGATCCTGGACGAGCCGACGGCCGCGCTGGGCGTCAAGCAGTCCGGGGTGGTGCTGAAATACGTGACGGCGGCCCGGGACGCCGGCCTCGGCGTGGTGCTGATCACGCACAACCCGCACCACGCGTATCTGGTCGGCGACCACTTCACCCTGCTCAAACGCGGCAGGATGGCCGGCAGCCACCCGCGCGCGGAGATCAGCCTCGAACAGCTCACCACCGAGATGGCGGGCGGCTCCGACCTCGCCGAGCTCAGCCACGAGCTGGCCCGCACCGACCCGAAGGAGCGTCCGCCGCAGTGACCAGCCCCAACGCCCCCACCAGGCAGCCGGTCCTGCCCACCCTGCTGGGCCTCGGCCCGCGCGCGGAGCGCCGCCGCCGGGCCCTGCCACCGGGCCTCCTGCGACTGCCCACCATCGGCATCGACATCGGCGGCACCAAGGTGGTCGCCGGCGTGGTCGACGGCGAGGGCAGGGTGCTGGAGAAGCTGCGCACCGACACCCCGGACAAGAGCAAGAGCGCCAAGGTGGTCGAGGACGTCATCGTCGACCTGGTGCTGCGCCTCGCCGACCGGCACGACGTGCACGCGGTCGGCATCGGCGCGGCCGGCTGGGTCGACGCGGAGCGCTCCCGGGTGCTCTTCGCCCCGCACCTCAACTGGCGCAACGAGCCGCTGCAGCAGGCGCTCAGCGAGCGGCTGCGGTTCCCGGTGATCGTCGAGAACGACGCCAACGCGGCCGCCTGGGCCGAGTGGCGGTTCGGCGCCGGGCGCGGCGAGGACCACATGGTGATGCTGACGCTGGGCACCGGCATCGGCGGCGCCGTCGTCCGGGACGGCTACGTGGACCGGGGCAAGTACGGGCTGGCCGGCGAGTTCGGCCACATGCAGGTGGTGCCCGGCGGGCACCGCTGCCCGTGCGGCAACCGCGGCTGCTGGGAGCAGTACTCCTCGGGCAACGCGCTGGTGCGCGACGCCCGCGAGCTGGTCACCGAGGAGTCCCCGGTGGTGGAGCCGCTGCTCGCGCGGGCCGGCGGCACCATGGCGGGCATCACCGGTCCGCTCGTCACCGAGGCGGCCCGGGCGGGCGATCCGGTGGCCACCGAGCTGCTGTACGAGGTCGGCACCTGGCTGGGCGTCGGCATCGCCAACCTGGCCGCCGCCCTGGACCCGGGACGCTTCGTCATCGGCGGCGGCGTCTCGGAGGCGGGGGACCTGCTGCTGGGGCCGGCGCGGGAGGCCTTCAAGCGCACCCTGACCGGCCGGGGGTTCCGGCCGGAGGCCTTCATCGTGCACGCGGACCTGGGGAACGAGGCCGGTCTGGTGGGCGCGGCGGACCTGGCGCGGCAGGTGGCCCGCCGGTTCCGTACCATCAAGCGCCACCGGGTGGAGCGCGGCGTGGCCTCCTGAGGCCGTCCGCCGCATCGGGTGCGTCGGGCGTCAGCCGCCGTACGCGGCCTGCGGGTGGTGCGGGTGGTGCGGGTGGTGCGGGTGGTGCGGGTGGTGCGGGTGGGCCCGGCGGCCCGGCAGCCCTGGCGGCGGCCGGGCCGGGGCCGGCTCATCTGTCGGGGCGCCGCATCCCGGGCGTCGGCCCGGCCGTCCGGTGGGACGGGCGGGTGCCCGGGGGCATGCTCGGTCGTGCGCAGGGTCTTCTGGTCGTCATGGCGAGACGTCCCTTCTTCTGTTGGTGACATGACAATGACTACCAGGCGTGCCGCCACACATGCAATGAGTGATGGGCGTGACCTCGGCGACTGGCCGAGAACGAGCGCCCGGTTTCGGCCAGCCCCGAGCGGCCCGGAACCACCCCGGCGGCAGTCCCGCTGCTCGGGGCGGGCACCGGCCCCGGTCGGGGAGGTCCGCGCCGGGGAGCCGGGCCCGGGGCGGGCCGAGGCCCTGTTGTCCGGTGCACCTCGACTGTGAAAGAACGGACCTGACGTCGTCTCAGGAGGTCCACCGTGAGAGCCCTGGCCCGCATCGCCCCGCCGCTCCTGCTCGCCACCGCACTCGTCTGTGCCACCGTGGCGCCGGCTCAGGCGGACGCCCCGCCGGCCAAGGCGCCCGAGGCCGTCGGCCGCGGCGGAGCGGTGGCCAGCGTGGACGCGGACGCCACCGCGGCCGGCATCGAGGTGCTCCGCGGCGGCGGCAACGCCGTGGACGCGGCGGTGGCCACCGCCGCCGCACTGGGCGTCACCGAGCCCTACTCGGCGGGCATCGGCGGCGGCGGGTACTTCGTCTACTACGACGCCGCCACCGGCCGGGTCTCCACCCTGGACGGCCGTGAGACGGCCTCCCGGACGGCCGACGAGTCGCTGTTCCTGGAGGGCGGCAAGCCGCTGGCCTTCGCCGACGCCGTCACCAGCGGCCTCTCCGTCGGAGTCCCCGGCACCTCCGCGACCTGGGAGCGGGCCCTGCAGCTCTGGGGGAGCCGCCCGCTCGGCGAGGTGCTGGAGCCGGCCGAACGGATCGCCGAGCGGGGCTTCACCGTCGACCAGACCTTCCGGGACCAGACGGCCGGCAACGAGGCCCGGTTCCGGGACTTCCCCGAGAGCAGCCGGCTGTTCCTGCCCGGCGGCGCCCTGCCCGAGGTCGGCTCCACGCTGCGCAACCCGGACCTCGCCGCCACCTACCGCCAGCTCGGCCGGGACGGCACCAAGGCCCTCTACCAGGGCCCGATCGGCGCCGACATCGTCCGTACCCTCCAGCAGCCGCCGGTCGACCCGGCCTCCGGGCGGGTGGCCCGCCCGGGGCGGGTGGACGCCGCCGACCTCGCGGCCTACCAGGTCGCCCGCCAGCAGCCCACCCACGTCGCCTACCGCGACTACGACGTGTACGGCATCGCGCCGTCCAGCTCCGGCGGCACCACCACCGGCGAGGCGCTCGGCATCCTGGAGGACACCGACCTGGCCTCGGCGGACGCCGTGCAGTACTACCACCACTACCTGGAGGCGAGCCGGATCGCCTTCGCCGACCGCAACCGCTGGGTCGGCGACCCGCGCTTCTCCGACGTCCCCACCACGGAACTGCTCTCGCCGCGCTTCGCCACGGCGAGGGCCTGCCTGATCGACCCGGACCACGCGCTGACCAGCCCGCTCGCCCCCGGCGACCCGCGGCACCCGGCCGACTGCGGCAGCACCGGCCCGGCGGTGACCGAGACCTACGAGGGGCCCAGCACCACCCACCTGACCGTCGCGGACCGCTGGGGCAACGTGGTCGCGTACACCCTGACCATCGAGCAGACCGGCGGCAGCGGCATCGCCGTGCCCGGGCGCGGCTTCCTGCTGAACAACGAGCTGACCGACTTCTCCTTCGCGCCCAACACCCCCGGCGTGCCGGACCCGAACCTGCCCGGCCCCGGCAAGCGGCCGCGCTCCTCCATCTCGCCGACCATCGTGCTGCGGGACGGCGAGGCCGTCCTCGGGGTGGGCTCGCCCGGCGGCGCCACCATCATCACCACCGTGCTGCAGGTGCTGCTCGGCCGCCTGGACCGCGGTCTGAGCCTGGAGCAGGCGATCGCCGCGCCCCGGGCCAGCCAGCGCAACGGCGCCGCCACCCAGGCCGAGCCGGCCTTCCTGGCCCTGCCCGAGCGGGCCCGGCTGGAGGCCCTCGGGCAGGTCTTCGCGGCCACCCCCGAGATCGGCGCGGCCACCGGGGTGGAGCGACTGCCGGACGGGCGGTGGGCCGCGGCGGCCGAGCCGGTGCGGCGCGGCGGCGGGTCGGCGGCGGTGGTCCGGCCGTCCCGCTAGGGCCTGCCCGGCAAGATCCGCCGGACCGGCCCCGGGCCCGGGGGCGAACGCGCGGGCCCGGGCGGCCGGGCGCCGGGCTGCGGTCCGTTGTCGGTGGCTGGCGGTAGATTCGGGGTGGGCGTCCGCAGCGGCGCCCGCCCCGCCCGGGCCCCGCGCCCGGGCCTCTGTCCGCCCCACCCGGGAAGGCCGCCCGCCGTGACCGTCCGCATCGCCACCTGGAACATCAACTCCGTCACCGCACGGCTGCCCAAGCTGCTGGAGTGGCTGGAGAGCGCCAAGCCCGATGTGCTCTGCCTGCAGGAGCTGAAGTGCTCCACCGAGGCCTTCCCGCACGAGGCGGTCAAGGAGCTCGGCTACGACACGGCCGCCCACGGCACCGGCCGCTGGAACGGCGTCGCGATCCTCTCCCGGATCGGCCTGGACGAGGTCGTGCGGGGCCTGCCGGAGCAGCCCGGCTACCTGGCCGACGACGCCCTGCTCGCCGACGTGGAGCCCCGGGCGATCGCCGCCACCTGCGGCCCGGTGCGGGTCTGGTCGGTCTACGTGCCCAACGGCCGCGAGGTCGACCACGCGCACTACCGCTACAAGCTCGACTGGCTGGAGACGCTGCGTCGGGCGGTCATCGAGGACGCGGCCGGCTCCCGCCCGTTCGCCGTCCTCGGGGACTTCAACATCGCCCCCACCGACGAGGACGTCTACGACGTGGCGGCCTTCGCCGGGCTGACCCACGTCACCCCGCCGGAGCGCGCCAGCCTCGGCAACCTGCGCGAGGCGGGCCTGCACGACGTCGTACCGCGCGCGCTGAAGTACGACCGCCCCTACACCTACTGGGACTACCGCCAGCTGGCCTTCCCCAAGAACCGCGGCATGCGGATCGACCTGACCTACGGCAACAAGCCGTTCGCGGACGCCGTGACGGACAGTTACGTCGACCGCGAGGCGCGCAAGGGCAAGGGCACCTCCGACCACGCGCCGGTCGTGGTGGACCTCGACCTCTGAGGCCGACCAGCAGGTCACGGAGGGTGCGGCGGCCCCCGAACGGTCCCGTGCGGTGGCCGCCGCCGGGCCCGCTGCCTACCGTGTGGGGTGACTGGGTGTAGTTGTCCGTTCACGTGGACACAGGAGTCCCCGACTGCGCCCGAGAATCCTGGAGGTTCCGGTATGCGCCCCACGCGTACGGCCGCCGCAGCTCTGACAGGTGCCACCCTGATGCTCGCCCTCGCGGCCCCGGCGGCGCTGGCCAAGGACGCCGACCGCGCATCGGTCAGCCCGTCCCAGGCGGCGCCCGGTCAGAGCGTCACCGTCACCGTGTCCTGCGAGAAGAGCACCACCAAGACCATCACCGCCGAGTCCGCGGCCTTCGAGGGCGGCCCGGTCACCCTCACGCTCGGGTCCGACGGGCGGCACACCGGCTCGGCCAAGCTGGCGAACAAGCCCGGCGGTGACGCCAAGGTCGACGGGAAGTGCCCGGACGGCGCCACCTTCTCCACCACGGTCACGGTCACCACGGTGACCAGCACCACGCCGACGCACGCGGCCAGCGAGGCGGTGACCGACTGGCTCACCTCCGAGGGCGGCCACGGCGGGCTGGTCGAGGAGCCGCACGGCTCGGTGAACACCGGACTGGGCGGCTCGGTGGGCAGCAACCCGGCCGAGCTGGCCGGCGGGGCGGCCCTGGTGGCGGGCGGGGTGGGCGGCTTCCTGCTGCTGCGCCGCCGCTCCGGGTCCGGGTCCGCCTGAGGCGGTCGCCGGCGCCCCGCTCGCCCGCGTGCCCGCGTCCCCGGACCGACCCGGTCCGGGGACGCGGTCGTGCGTCGGGCCGCGCGTCAGGCCGTGGCCGGCCGCGGCTGCTGCCCCGCGAGCGGCTCGCGTCCCGGCTCGCCCGCGCCGTCCGACCGGTCGCCCCGGTCCGGCGCGTCGTCGTCCTGCCGGTGGGCCGCGAGCGTCCCGCTGGCCAGCAGGTACTGCGCCGCGATGTAGGTCGCCATGATCCAGAACTCGTGGCCGGGCAGCTCCCGCCACTTGGCCAGCTGGGTGGCGATCAGGGTGTCGGAGAGCAGGAACAAGGCTCCGCCGAGGCCGGTCCGCCAGCCCAGCCGGGCCGAGGTGACGGCGGTGGAGGTGAGCAGCAGGCTGTAGACGGCCACCGGGATCCGCAGGTCGCCGAGGCCCGGCCAGAGGCTGGTGACCATGACCGCCCAGGCCGTCGCGTAGGCCGCCGCGACCAGGGCCGTCCGGCGGCGGTCGTCCAGCGCGCCGCGCCGTACGAACATCGTGACGTAGCAGACGTGCGCCGCCGCGAACGAGCCCATGCCGGCCAGGAACGCGGTGTCGCCGCCGACCTGCAGCAGGATGTCGCCCCCGGCGCTCAGCAGCAGGGCCGGCGCCAGCAGTCGGGGTGCGCGCTCGGCGCCGGCCAGGGTGTGCGCGGCCAGCAGCGGCATCAGGGCCGGCTTGGTGGCGTGCTGCAGCCCCGGGCTGTCGGTGAGGATGGCGCCCAGGTGGGCGGCCGAGGTGGCGGCGAAGCCGGTGAGCAGGCCCCGGGCGGCGCGCAGGCGCCCGCCGAGGGCGGCGCGGGTGGTGCTGCTGAGGCTCATGCGGCGTTGCCCTCCGGGCGGTCGGGGCGCATCGGCTGCCAGCCGGGGCCCTTGGTGAGGTGGCGCAGGCGGTCCCGCCAGTTGTCGGCGGCGGCCAGGTCGCGGGCGATCGAGGCGTACTCGTGGGTGGCGACCCGCAGGGGGTTGAAGGTGTCCAGATTCTTCGTCAGCCCGTAGACGGGCCGGGCGGTCTCGGCCGTGAACGAACCGAACAGCCGGTCGAAGACGATCAGGATGCCGCCGAAGTTGCGGTCCAGGTACCCGCCCTGCGAGGCGTGGTGCACCCGGTGGTGGGACGGCGTGTTGAAGACGAACTCCACCGGGCGCGGCAGCCGGTCGATCCGCTCGGTGTGGATCCAGAACTGGTACACCAGGTTGGCCGAGGAGCAGAACGCGAGGGCGGCGGGGTGCACGCCGGCCAGGATCATCGGGACGTAGAAGACCCAGGTGGTGGCGCTGGTCCAGGGCTGGCGCAGCGCCGTGGAGAGGTTGTAGTGCTTGCTGGAGTGGTGCACCACGTGGCAGGCCCACAGGATCCGGATCACGTGGTGGCCGCGGTGCGACCAGTAGTAGAAGAAGTCCTGTGCCAGCAGCATCAGCGGCACCGTCCACCACAGGACGGGCACCCGAAGCGGCGTCAGCTCGTACAGCGCCGCGTAGATCGCCACGATCGGGATCTTCCACAGCGCGTCGAAGACCAGGCTGCCGATGCCCATGGTGAGGCTGGTCGCGGTGTCCCGCGGACTGTAGCCCTGTTCGTCGTCGTCCGGGTGGAACCGGTACGAGACGATCTCCAGGACGGTGAGCAGCACGAAGGCGGGTATCGACCACAGCACCACGTTGGGCAGGTTCGGCATGTCCGGCACGATAGGCGACGCCGGGCGCCCTGCGGAAGAGGTTGTTACCGGTGCGTAGCCCCCGGGGGCGGTGCTCGGCCAATTCGCCGGGCAACCCGGTTGCTGCCACCGGGGGTCCTGCCCACCGACTAATCTGGTCCACGACATGGAGCAGCAGGAGTACGCGACCGGCACCGTACGGGTGCCCGGTGGCACGTCGGACGGGCGCGCGGGCGGGGCGGGGCGGAGCACCACCGACGCCGGCGCAGCCATGCGCGGCAACCGCCCTGACGGCGTACCCGGCGGGCCGGCCGGCGAGGAGTACGGCGCCCGGTCGGCGGTCGCCGCCGAGGGCCCCGACGGCACCCCCGACCCCGGGCTGCTGCGCCTGGCCGGCTGGTTCGCCCGGGCCTCCGACGAGGCCGCCCACGACCTGTTCACCGCCGCCTTCGGCCTCTACGCCGCCCGCCACTTCGGGGCCCGCCCCGGCCGGGCCGCGCTCGGCCCGGCCACCGGAGCCGCCGGCCACGCCACCGGTACCCGGGGCGCCGACGCGGGCGAGGCCGTCAGCTGGTGGCACGGCCCGAGCGCGCACCCCGCCGCCGCCCTGCTCGTCCGCGAGAGCCGGCCGCTGCCCGGGCTGCGCCGGGCCCGCCGCGGTGCCGAGGCCGCGCCGGTGGCCGAGATCGCGGCCGGGCCGGCCCGGGGCGCGGGCGGCCGGCGGGGCCGGCACCGCAGGCCCGAGCCCGCCCCGGCCCCCGTCGGGCCGCAGGAGCGCTCGGCCGCCGCCGAGCGCCGGATCGCCGCCCGGCTGCTGCTCGCCCACCCGCTGATCACCGCGGCCGGCCCGCACGGCGAGGGCTTCCCGTTGATCCACCGTCACCGCGACTGGCTGGCGGAACGTTTCGACACCCTGCTCGGCTACCGGCTGGTGGTCGGCCCCCGGCACGCCCGTCTCGGCAAGGCCGGGCTCGGCCCGGGCGGTGCCCGCCGCCTGGAGCACCCCGGCAGCGGCACGCCGTTCACCCCCGGTGAGTACACCCAGCTCGCGGTCGCCCTGGCCGTCCTGGTCGACGCCCCCGAGCGGCTGCCGCTCGGGCGGCTGGTCGCGGCCGTCCGGGCTGCCTCGCCGGTGCCGGCCGCGGGCCTCGGGCCCGGTCCGGCCGCCGAGCTCGGCGGCGCGCTGCGCGTCCTGACCGACTGGCAGGTGCTCAGCGCCAGCGGCAGCGGGCTCGACACCCTCGACCCCACCACCGAACTGACCGTCGACCGGGAGCTGGCCCGCGCCCTGCCGGCCGGGCCGCCCGCGCTCGCCGCCGACGCCGGGGACCTCGTCCGCCGGGCCGCCGAGGCGGACCCGGGCACCCGGGCACGGCGCCGGCTGGCCGAAACCCCCGTCGTCCTGCTCGACGACCTCGCGGCGCCCGAGCGGGCCTGGCTGGCCGAGCACCGGCACACCGTGGCCGAGACCTTCGCCGACTTCCTCGGCCTGGAGGCCGAGCTGCGGACCGAGGGCATCGCCCTGCTCGACCCCGCCGACGAACTCACCGACCTCGCCTTCTCCGGCACCGGCACCCTCGCCCGGGCCGCCCTGCTCCTGGTCGAACGCCTGGTGGAGGAGCTGCGACCGCTGCCCGGCGAGCCCACGGCGCCGGCGGTGCCGATACCCGACGCCCTGATCGACGGGGCGCTGGGGGACATCGCGGACGAGTTCGGCCAGCGCGCCGGCTGGCGCCGCGACTACCTGGAGGACCGGACGGCGCTGCGCCGCGACGCCCTCGACCTGCTGGCCCGGATGGGCCTGATCGCGCCGACCCCGCGCGGCACCTACCCGCCGGGCTGGCTGCTGCGCGCCCCCGCGGCCCGCTACGCCCCCGAGGCCGAGCTGCTGCCCGCCCCCGGCACCGGCCGGCACTCCCGCCGGGCGCACGGCGAGGGCGCCGTGCCGGCGGAGGGGGACGGTGCCGGCGAGGGCGGGGGGCATCCTCGTCCGGGCGGTCGGGAGCACGCGGTCGGCGCGGAGCCGGCGGCCGGTCCGTCGCGTCGGGAGGACCAGCCGGGCGGCGCGGCCGGGGGAACGGATCGGCCGTACCCGGCCGAGCGGGCGGACACCGTCGTCCCGCCGCCCCGCGGTCGCGCCGGACGGCAGCAGGGACTGCCCGCCTGACCGGGCCCGTTCGTTCGCCGGCCGGGGTCAGCGGGCGGCGGTGGCCGCCGCGACGGACCCGTGCTGGACGGTCTCGACGGTGGCGCCGACCCCCAGGGTGCCGAGCGCCATCGACGCGGCGACCGCCGCGCAGGCGAGGAAGCGGCGGTGGCGCTTGGGCAGCGGGAAGCGCTGGTCCTGGGAGGCGGACGGAGGCTGGGCGTTCATGTCAGAAAGCATTCCAGCGGAGCGTTAAACCATGACTACAGGCGGATGAAGTCTGGACGGGGGACGGACGACGGTGTAGGGCGGTCACCCGGAGGGCGGGCGTCCGGCCCGGTCGTGGCCGGCGAGGGACGCCCGTTGTGGGCGGGTCGAGGGGCCGGCGGACCCGGTGGACCCGGCGGACCGGTGGCCCCGGTGGACCGTACCGCCGGGGGAGAGCCCGCCTGCCGGGATGGCCGAGTACGGCCTGCCGCCACCGGCGATCGGGTACTGTGGCGGCAGCCGGGTGCGACCCCGGCGCGTGCTCCGATCCGCGGAGCGAACGGACCGAGGAGGTGGGACCCATTACCGCTGTGTCAGGTCGGGTGCTCCCTCTACGCGACCGCGCGGTCCGCCCGACATAGGTGACCGCGGGAGCGCCCTACGGCGTCCCGAAAGGTTTCTGATGTCGCTTACCCCCTCGCTTCCCCCCTCGTTTCCGCCCTTCTCCGCCCTCGTCACCCGGCTCCGCGCCGCCGGTTGCGTCTTCGCCGAGGACGAGGCCCAGCTGCTCGCCGCCGCCGCGGCCACCCCGGCCGAACTCACCGTCATGGTGGAGCGCCGGGCCGCCGGACTCCCGCTCGAACACGTCATCGGCTGGGCCGAGTTCTGCGGCCTGCGGATCGCCGTGGACAGCGGTGTGTTCGTCCCCCGCCGCCGCACCGAGTTCCTGGTCGAACGGGCCGTCGCGCTCACCGGGCCGGGCGCCGTCGTGGTCGACCTGTGCTGCGGATCCGGCGCCCTGGGCGCCGCCCTGGCCGCCGCCGTCGGCGGCGTCGACCTGCACGCCGCCGACATCGACCCCGCCGCCGTGCGCTGCGCCCGGCGGAACATCGCGGCGGCCGGCGGGCGGGCCTATCGGGGCGACCTCTTCGACCCGCTGCCGACCGCCCTGCGCGGGCGCGTCGACGTCCTGCTCGCCAACGTGCCGTACGTGCCCACCGGGGAGGTGGAGCTGCTGCCCGCCGAGGCCCGCCTGCACGAGGCCCGGGTGGCGCTCGACGGCGGCGCCGACGGCCTCGACGTGCTGCGCAGGGTGACGGCCGGGGCCACGCACTGGCTCGCACCGGGCGGCCACCTGCTGTTCGAGACGAGCGAGCGTCAGGTGCCCGGGGCGCTGCGCACGGTGGAGGACGCCGGACTGGTGCCGGAGGTGGCCGAGTGCGAGGAGCGCTACGCCGTGGTGCTGACCGGGACCAGGCCGCTCGGGTAGGCCGCGGTCCGGCGGGTCGGGCCCGGCAGCCGGCCGTCCGATTGCTGCCGGGCGGCCCGACCTGACCTGATCCGAACCGACCCGGCTCGGTCGCCGGGGCCGTCGGACCGTCAGCCCGTCGGGACGTCCGACGGCGCCGCCGGTGGGTTCGCCGGCGGGGGAGTGCTGCCCCCGGACGGGGTGGTGGTGTCCGTCGGGGCCGGCCAGGGCTGGTGGGCCGGGTCGTTGTAGACGCCGGTGCAGCCGCGGCCGGCCGGCTGGACCCCGCAGACCTGCAGGGTGGTGTCCGAGCTGCTGGCGTCGACCATCGCCGAGTAGTTGTCGTACCCCCAGTGGATCTCCGCGGTCTGCTGTTGGCCGCTGTTGGTGGTGATGGTCGCCGTGTCCTTCGGCGCCCCCTGCTTGATGCCCGCCCATGCGGCCAGACATCGCTGGCTGTAGCGGAGGTAGATGATCCGTTCACCGACGTTGGCGGTCAGCAGGGTCCGGGCGTCGACGGCGCAGCCGCTGCCCTGCGGGTCCTTGCCGACGCAGCCGACCCCCTGGCAGGGCGGCGCCACGCCCGGTGCCGAGTGGCCGTTGGTGGCCGTCGGGGTTGGGCCGTGCCCGGCCGACGTCTGCCACGGCGGCGTCTTCCACAGCAGGGCGGTGAGGGCGAGAGCGGCCGTGGCGAGGGCGGCGACCAAGGCGATCCGCAGCCGGCGGCGGCTACCGCGTTCGGTCCGCCGGGCCGCCGTCCCGGGGCTGTCCGCCTCGCCGATGGGCTTCGGTGGCTTCGGGAGGTCGACCGCTCCGGCCGCCGCGGTCTCCCGAGCCGCCGTGGCCTCGGCCGGAGCTCTCGTCGGGTCCTGCGCCGCCGGGTCCTGCGCCGCCGGTGCAGCGACGGTCTCCCCCTCGGCCGGCTCGGCCGGGACCGCGCCCGCGGGCTCCGGCGGCGCGGAGGTGGGCTCGTCGGCGAGGGCATTCTCGAACAGCGCGGTGAGTGCCGCGGAATCCGCTCCGGAGGCCTTCAGGAGACTGTCCAGCGCCTGCCGGGTTATCAGCCGTTTTCCGTTGAGCCAGCGCTCCCAGGAGGCCTTGCTGAAATGCGTCCGCCGGGCCGTCTCGGCGAGTGACCAGCCCTGTGTGTCCTTGATGTCCCTGAGGTGCTCGACGAGCAAACGCGTCGATTCGGACATCTCGTCGGGAAGCGGTCGCCATGTGGAATTCATGGGGAATGGCACACTCCAGTCGAAATCGGAAAGCGGATTCTGACACTCCGTCAAAACTGTTGCCCACCTGCATAGTCCGTCCGTCTCAGGATCGGCGGGCCTGCGTCTCAACATACAGATCAGAGGCTTGAGACGTTCCGCGAAGTCTCAAAGAACCCGATCCCCCTCGATCTCCGCTTCACCGCCGGGCCAGAGTTGTCGCTGTCGGGCAGGGAACGGTCCGGCAAATGGCACCGGAGTCTTCGTGCCTTTCCGACAAAGGCGGACGACTCCGAATTGCGAACCGAAAGGCATGGCAATGAACATGAAGAAGGCAGCCGCCGTTCTGGCTGCGGCGACCCTCGGGACGGTGCTTCTCGGCACCGCCACTCCGGCCCTCGCGAGCAGCGGAGGCTGCGTCTCCGGTGACGCCTGCGTCTACTACAGCCCGGGCCTGTCCGGTGCGAAGTTCGGCAAGGGCGAGTACGGCAACTACGACGGCGTGTTCGGCGGGGGCGGCGCCGGCAACGGCCAGGCCGTGATGAACAACGCGGCCTCGGTCCGGAACATGGACTCGAACTTCAACCTCCGGGTCCACTACCGCGAGTACAGCGTCCGCAACTCCGGCCCCAACCAGTTCATCCCGCACGACAGCTGGGCGAACCTGGGCGCGGTGCCGTGGAACGGCGGCTCGGTGAACATGCGCAACAACAACCACTCCCAGAGCTGGGAAGCCCGCTGACCGGGTGACGACCGGTGCCGCGCCGTCCGCGCCGACCGCGGGCGGCGCGGCACCCCGGCCCTGCCACGACCCGGCCCTGCCGCACTCCGGCCCCGCCCTGCCGCACTCCGGCCCCGTCACGACCCGTCGCGGTCGCCGCTCGACCCGCCGAGCCGGCGCTCAAGGAGCTTCGCCATGACGTCCCCCCGCCGTGCCCGCTGGGCGCCGGCCCTGTCGCTGATCACCATCGCCCTCGTGACCTCCGGGTGCGCCACGGGCCCCGCCGCCCCGCAGGCCCGCCCGTTCGCGACCCTGGCCCCGATGGATCCCCCTCCGGTCGGTGAGGTTCCCCGGCTGACCCGGGTGGACGACCGGCGGCTGCCGGTCGAGTCCTACCTGCTCACGGGGGAGCAGTTCCGCACCTACGACGCGGCGCAGGACGTGCTGACCGCCCGTTGCGTGCGGGGGTTCGGGCTGGAGTACGCCCGGCCGCCCGGCTCGGGGGCGGCGCCCGAGACGCAGACCACCCACCGCTACGACCCGGTGGATCCGGCGGACGTCGCCGCCAACGGCTACCACTCGCCCGACCCGGCCGCCGGTCGCAAGCCGGCCGGTGCCCCCACGGTCGATCCGGACGTCCGCACCGTCCTCGGCAACGGTCTCGCGCCGGACGGCAGGACCGCCCCGGGCCTCGCCACCGAGTTCCACGGCAAGGCGCTTCCGGCGGGCGGCTGCATCGCCGACGCACAGCGGCAGTTGATCGCGAAGGGCGGAACGGGGCGGGACGCCGACGTCGCGGTGGCGCTCAACTTCGAGGGCTTCGAGCGTTCGAAGGCCGATCCCCGGGTCCTGGCGGCCTTCCAGGCCTGGTCGGCCTGCATGAAGGAACGGGGCTACGACTACCCCACCCCCGGCGACGCCCTGAAGGACGCGCGCTGGGGAGCCACCCCCACGGCGACCGCCGAGGAGATCGCCACCGCCACCGCCGACGTGGACTGCAAGGCCAGGGCCAACGTGGTCGGCGTCTGGTTCACGGTCGAGGCGGCCTACGAGGACGAGTTGATCCGCCGTCACCAGGAGGAGCTGACGACGGTCAAGGTCGGCAACGAGGCCATGACGGCACTGGCCCGTTCCGTCCTCGCCGCCGGCGGCTGACCCGGCACCCCACCTGAGCCGGCACCCCACCCCACCCCACCCCACCCGAGCCGGCCCGGGGCGCGGCCGCCCGTCCCCGTCCGGCCCGCTCCCGCACCATCCCTCCCGCACCATCCCTCCCGCACCATCCCTCCCGCACCATCCCTCCCGCACCGCCAGGTCGCGGCGCCGCCGACCGGCGCGCCGCGCCGGATCCGTGCGTCCCGTCCCGGGCCCGCCCGGGAGAGAAGGAAGTGTGATCCCCGTGTCCACAGCGATCCTCCGTCCGCCCACCCGGGCGTCCGGCGCACGCCTCACCTCGGCGGCGCTCGCGCTGGCCGTGCTCATGTTCGGACTGCTGCTCGGCCCCGGCGCGGGCCACGCCCACGCGGTGGACGTGCGGCTGCTCCAGCGTGACCTGGCGGGGCTCAGCTACGCCCCGCTCAGCGGTGTCGACGGCGTCTACGGCCCGCAGACCACCGACTCCGTGCGGCACTTCCAGCGCGACAACGGCCTGGCCGTCGACGGCGACGCCGGCATGAACACGATGGCCGCGCTGACCGCGAAGGTGAAGCTCGTCCAGGCCAAGGCGGGCACCTCCGCCGACGGCGACTACGGGCCGGGCACCGTCAGCGCGGTCAGGACCTATCAGAGCGCCCACCACCTGGGCGTGGACGGCATCGCCGGCCCGCTCACCATGGGCGCGATGAACATCGACCGGATCACCTCCAGCGGCACCGGCACCAGCGGCGACACCCGGCTGCTCCAGCGCAACCTGGTCGGCCTCGGCTACCTCGGCGCCGGCGGCGTGGACGGCGTCTACGGCCCGGGCACCAAGAACGCGGTGCTCTCGTTCCAGAGCGACAACGACCTGTCGGTCGACGGCATCGCCGGCCCCCTGACCAACGCGGCGCTGACCGCGAAGGTGAAGCAGGTCCAGGCCAAGGCGAGCACGGCCGCCGACGGCGACTACGGCCCGGCCACCTCCGGCGCCGTGCGGACCTACCAGAGCGCCCACGGCCTGGAGGTGGACGGCGTCGCCGGCCCGCAGACCATGGCGTCGATGGGCATCTCCCGCGAGCTCGGCGGCGGCAGCCCGGGCGGCGAGAGCGGCGGCACCCCCACCGTTCCCCCGCTGGACGGCAGCGTCCGCGACAAGATCGTCCAGGCGGCCCGCTCCCAGCTCGGCGTGCACGAGTGGGGCAACAACTGCAACCCGTACGGTCCGTGCGAGGCCTGGTGCGCCCTGTTCGCCAGCTGGGCCTGGCGGCAGGCCGGCGTCAACTTCAGCACCGCCTTCAGCGGGGACTTCTACTACTACGGCCGCAACCACGGCACGCTGCACAGCGGTCTGAGCAACCCGCAGCCCGGTGACGCGATCGTGTTCGGCAGCGGTCCGCAGAACACCAGCACCAGCGTGCACGTGGGCATCATCGAGAAGGCCAACGCGGACGGCACCGTCGACACCATCGAGGGCAACTCCAGCGACCAGGTGATCCGGCACCACTTCTCCCCGGCGGCCCGGGGCGCGTACGCCGTCGTCTCCCCCGCGGGAGCCTGATCGGCCTCGGTGCCACCCCGGTTCCGGACGCGGCCCCCGCGTCCGGAACCGGGGTCTCCGCGCGTGCCCGTCCCCGCCGGTGGCCTCCCTGGGCGGGTCCGGCGCGGCCTACCGCCGGTGGCCGGAGCGCCCGCCGCCGGCGCGGGTTCCGGGAGCCCGGGAGTTCACCGGGTGTCGTACGGGGCGAGCACCAGCCGCACCACGTCCTCCAGCCGGCGGCGGGCGTCGCCGAGGGTGGTCCGGCCCGTCACCCAGGCCGTCAGCTCGCCCTGCCAGGCATGGCCGACGATCTGTCGGACGAGGTCGCTGGCGGCGGTCGGCACCTCCGCCATCACCGCCTGCAGGGCCGCGTTGTCGGCCCGGGCCATGCCCTGCAGCGCCTCGCTGGCGAACGGATCGGTGGAGGACGCGACGGCGACCCGGAGTCTGGCCAACTGCGGCTGGCGCTGGTAGGCCCGCATGCCGTGCCGGACGAAGCGCACCACCCGGTCGGTCGTGCCCGGCCCGCCGCGCGGCCCCCGCAGTTCCGCCACCAGGTCGGCCAGCAGCAGCCGGTGCCACTCGGCGATCGCGGCGGCCAGCAGGTGGTCCTTGGAGGAGAAGTAGCGGTACGCCGTACCCAGGGCGACTCCGGACCGCTCGCAGACCTGCTTCATCTGCAGCCGCTCGACGCCGATCTCGTTCACCAGGGCCAGCGCAGCGGCGATCAGACTCTCGCGGCGTTCGAGTTGACGTGGAGACATCGCCTCCACCGGCCGTGGTGACAGGTCAACCTTGGTCACCCGCACCATCATACGGGCCGGGGCGTTACCGGAGTATGACGCGTGGAGACCCCGGTGTCACCGCAGGCCGCGGCGGTCGCGCACCAGCGCCTCCTGGACGGCGGAGGCGACCAGCAGCCCCTCCCGGTTGTAGAACTCCCCGTGCGCCAGGCCCCGTCCGTCCGAGGACGAGGGGCTGCGCTGGGCGAACAGCAGCCACTCGTCGGCGCGCACCGGGCGGTGGAACCACATCGCGTGGTCCAGCGAGGCGATGATCACCTCGGGTGGTTCGCTGCGCTGGAAGCGGTGCGGCTGGAGGTGCAGGGTGGCCGTCGAGGCGAGCGTGAGGTCCGACAGGTAGGTGAGCGCGCAGACCTGGAGCAGCTGGTCGTCCGCGGGGAGCGGGGTGCCGGCCCGCAGCCACACGAACTGCTGTGGCACGCCGGGGATTTCGGGCGGCAGGCCGGGGGCGTCCGGCGGGATGAAGCGCATCTGCAGGGTGCGGAAGCCGGCGGCCCGGGCATAGTCCTCCGGGTCCGACTGCTCCCAGAACAGGAACGGGTCCGGCAGTTCCTCGGGCCCGGGCACCGGCGGCATGGTGCGCTGGCGGCTCGGGGTCTCCTCGGGATGCTTGAAGGACGCCGAGAGGGTGAAGATCACCTCGCCGCGCTGCAGCGCCGACACCCGGCGGGTGGCGTAGGACAGCCCGTCGCGGACCCGGTCCACCTCGTAGGTGATCGGGTTGGTCGGGTCGCCCGGCCGAAGGAAGTAACCGTGCAGGGAGTGCACCGCCCGCTCGGGCCCGATGGTGCGTCCGGCGGCCGTCAGCGCCTGCGCGGCGACCTGGCCGCCGAAGGCGCGCATCGGCGCACCCGCATGGCACCGGCCACGGAACAGGTTCTTGTCCAGCTCTTCGATCCGCAGCAGCTCGGCGAACGGTCCGATGCCGCCGGGCGCCTGCGTCTGCTGCTCATGTGGGTCGCTCACCTGTTCATAGTGGCAGATGCGGGGCGGCCGGCGATGTGACGTGGGTTACCCGGGCCGGCGCCCGGCGCCACTGCAACACGTTCTACTCCGACGCTCTGTCAGAGCCTGCGCCTAGCGTTCCGGCCATGACGCAAGCCGTACAGGCGTATGCCTACCTCCGCCACTCCGCCGTTCGCGAGGACCCCGCCGGCCGGCGCCTCGCCCTGGAGACCTCCGGCGGTGCCACCCCGGCGGGGGAGGCCGCCCACCCCCGCTTCTTCGACGGCTTCCTCACCGCCCCGGCGCCCGCCGCCGCCGCGCTGCTGGCCGTCGCCGACGTGGCCGCCGCCCGCTACCACCGCCCGCAGCTGCGCGCCTCGCTCGACCCGGTCGTCACGGCCAACGGTGACCGGCTGCGCTTCGAGTCCTTCTCCGGCTGCGGCGGCGTCTACGCCCGGCTGGACGTGCTCGCCGACGGCCTGGACGGCGACGAGATCGGCCACGGCACCACCAACGTCGACGTCAACATCCCGCTGCGGGAGGCACTCGGCCGGATCGGCGCGGCCGAACCGCTGCACCTGGCCGTCGGGCCGGACGCCCTGGAGGTCACCACCTTCGAGGGGCCCGTCGTCGAGCGCAAGGTCCCGCTGCCGGACCGCTGGCTGCGCGGCTTCGCCGAGACCCAGGTCGTCGCCGCCGGCTTCGACCTGCGCGCCGAACTCCCGGCCGCCGAGGCGGTGGCGTTCCTGCGCGCCCTGCCCCGCGCCGCCGGCGGCGCACGCTCCGGCCCCCCGCGCTGGGTGGTGCCGGCCGGGCGGACGCTGCGCCCCACCAGCCGCCCGGTGCCCGGCGCCGTCTGCCTGCCCGGCCCCGAGCGACTGGTCGCCCTGCAGCGGGTGCTGCGCCACGCGCGGGCCCTGCGGGTCTACGGCCCGGCCGGCGTGCGGGACGCCTCCGCCGCCGCCTGGGAGGTGGTGCTGCCCGGCATGCGCCTCACCCTGACGCTCTCGCCGGACGCCTCCCGCGGCTTCTCCGGCGAGGGCGCCGTGCTCGGCGCGCTGGCCGACGGTGACGAGCGGGACACCGACCGGATCGCCGAACTGCTCGCCTGGGAGCCGCGGATCGAGCCGGCCGACCTGGCCGAGCAGTCCGGCCTGCCGGTCGCCCGGGTGCGGGCCGCGCTGACCCGGCTCGGCACCGCCGGACAGATCGGCTACGACACCGCCGAGGCCGCGTACTTCCACCGGCAGCTGCCCTACGACTCGGGTCGCGCCGAGGCGCACAACCCCCGGCTGCGCGCCGCCCGGGCGCTCGCCGCGGCCGGCGCCGTCCGGCTGGAGCCGGGCGGGACGCTCGCCACCGTGACGGTCGACGACCACCTCCAGCGGGTCCGGACGGACGAGAGGGGACGGGCGAGTTGCACCTGCCTCTGGTGGGCCAGGTACCGGGGTGGGCGCGGGCCCTGCAAGCACGTGCTGGCCGTCGGCCTGGCCCGCGCGGCGGCGGCGACCGGGGCCGTCCGGTGAACCGGGGCGAGGAGTTGCGGCTCAAGGTGGCCCTGCGGGACACCCGCACCGCCGGCGAGAAGGTGCTGGACGCCTGCCGCGGGGGCAAGCCCTCGCTGCTCCCCGGGCTGCTGGCCGGCATGACTCCGGTCGAGCGCCGGGCCTGCCTGCCCGAGCTGAAGGAACTGCGCCGGCAGGTGCGCGCGGACTGGTCCACCGGGAGCCGGCCCGTCCGGGAGGCCCTGCAGGCGGCCGGCGCCGGTTGCCACACCTCGCCGGTGGCGGCCGCCACCTGGATCGGCTCGGGCGACCTGGCCGGCTGGACCGGCCTGGACACACCCGCGGTGGTCACGGTGATCGGGCAGCAGCCGGCCGACTGGCAGGCCACCGTGGTCGCCAGGCTCGCCGCCCGCCGGCCGGCGGCCTGGGGCTGGAACGACTACCCGGTGATCGAGCGGCTGGTCCGCACCTCCGGCTGCCCGGTACCGACCTCGGACACCTTCGTCGAGGGCTGGCTGCGCGACCGCACCTGGGGCGCGAGGGGAAACCGGCGCCGGGGATCCCTGCTCGACCTGCTGCGCGCGGACGACCTGCTGCCCGTCCTGCTGCCGCGGCTCTTCGAGATCGCCGACGTGGGCGACCTCGCCGTGCAGCCGAACCGGGCCCCCGAGGACGGCTGGCCGGGGGCGCTGGCCGCCCTCGCCCGGGACGGAGCGCTCGACCGGGCCGATCTGATCGCACGCTGCACCGCCCGACTGCTGCGCGGCGGGAAGCCGGCCGACCAGCGGGCCTTCCTGGCCGTGCTGGAGGCCCTCGCCCCGAGCCCCGAGGAGCACGCCGTCCACGCCCGCAGCCACCTGGCGATGCTGGCGGGGCTGTCCTCGGTGGCCGGCCACGCCCAGCGGGTGCTGGCCGACCTGGACGAGCGGGGGCTGGTGGAGCCCGAGCTGCTCGGCGAGGCCTCCGAGGCGGTGCTCTTCCGGACCGAGAAGAAGCTGGTCCGGGCCCAACTGGGCTGGCTGGACCGGGCGGCGCGGCGGGATCCGGCCCGCTCCGGTCCGGTGGTGCTGGCGGCGGCCGGCGCCTTCGGGCAGTCCGACACCGCGCTCCAGGAGCGCGCGCTGAACATCGTCGCCCGGCATCTCCCGGCGGCCGGCCCGGCCGTCCTGCCGGAACTGCGCGAGGCCGCCGGAGCCCTCAACCCCGTCCATCACGCGAGGGCGGCCGGGCTGCTGGGCGCGGACCTCGCGGCGCCGGAGGCCGCCCCGGCCGACCTGCTGCCGCCCGCTCCGCGACCGCAGCCGCTGGGCGCGCCGCTCGCCACCCCGGCCGAGGTGGCCGAGGAGCTCTCCGCGGTACTGGCCGGCGGGGCCGACGTGGCGGCCTTCGAGCGCACCCTGGACGGCCTGGTCCGCCACGCCCACCGGGACCGCGAGGCGCTGGTCGAGGCCCTGCAGCCGGTGCTGCGGGTGCACCCGTGGTCGGGCGTGGGGCGGTGGAGCGACTGCGGCCCGCAGGACGTGCTGTTCGTCGCCGCGGCCGTCGCCGGCCTCGTCCCCCCGCATCGGCTCTGGGACGGGCTCGGCGTCCGGGGCAGCCGCTCCCCGTTGCGCTCGCACACCGGCAACACCGCCTTCGGACGCTGGTTCGCGGTCCGGCTGGAGGAGGCCGCCTGGCAGGTGACGGCGACCCGGCCGCCGCTGCTGCTCGCGGTGCCGACGGAGGTGAGCGGGGCGCTGGACGCCGCCGAACTGGTGGCCCGGCTGACCGAGTACGAGGCCGCGGGCGTTGCACCGGGGTCGGCCGACCTCTCCTGCGCCCTGCTTCGGGTGGCCCCCACCGAGGACCGGGCGGTGCTGGCCGCGGCCGGCCGGCTGGTCTCCCCGGCCGGGCGGTGGGCGGCCGCCTGGCTGCGCGACGGCGGGCTGGCGGATCAGCCGTCCGAGCGGGTCCGCTTCGCGCCGGGCGGGGGCGGCGAGCCGGTGTTCCGCTTCCTCGACCGCTGGTGGGAGCGGTTGGTCCGGATCGAGGTCGCCCAGCCCGGGCCGAGGGTGCCCGTGGGCCCGGCCGGCGAGCAGCTGGTGGCGGAGTGCCTGGAGCTGCTCGCCGCGACCGGGCCGGGCGTGCAGCGGGCCAGGACCCAGGCCGAGTGGAACTGGGTGCCGACCCCGCACTGGCTCGCCGCGCTCCCGCACCACCGGGAGGAGCTGGCCGCCCGCCTGCTGGACGGCTTCGCCGGCGCCGCGGACCGGGACGAGCGGGGCGCCCCGCAGCTGCTGCCCCACCTCGCCGAGGCCGGCGGCCCGGCCGGGGTCGCGGTGCACCTGGCGCTAGGGTACGGGCTGGCGGCGCGTCATGAGGAGGACCGCACGGCGGCCGTGGACGCGCTGCTCGTGCTGGCCGCCCGCGGGGACCTGGACGGCGGGCTGCTGGGCACCGAGCTGGCGGCGCTGGCCGCCGTCGGCGCGGTCAAGCCGAGCCGGCTGGCGCCGGCCCTGGCGGCGGCGGCCGGAACCGGGGCGTACGGGACGGTCTGGACGGTGCTGGCCGGTGCGCTGCCGGGGCTGCTGACGGGGGAGCCCGCGCGGGGGCTCGGCGAGCTGCTGACGCTGGCGGCGGACTGTGCGCGCCGGGCGGGCGCCCGCGGCGCCGTCGCCGAGGTCACCGCGGTGGCCGGACGGGGCGGGTCGAGCAGGCTGGTCCGGGAGGCGCGGGCGCTGCGGGAGGTGCTGGGGGAGGGGTGAGGCCGGCCCGCCGAGGCCGAGCGGTCGGGGGTGCCGAGCCGCCGGAGTGCCGGGCCGCCGGGGTGCCGGGCCGCTGGGGTGCCGGGCCGCTGGGGTGCCGGGGTGCGCCTGCCGGCGGACCGGAGTCAGCAGCCGGGGCGGATCGGCGCGGACGCCGTCAGGGCGAGCGCGGCGGTCCGCAGTTGGGCCGCCCAGGTCCGCCGGTCGACTCCCAGCGTGTAGTCGAGGCAGCAGTCGCACTGGGGGATCAGCAGCACGAACGCCCGCTCCTCGGCGGTTTCGACCTCCGTCTCCCACCAGTCGTCCGTCGCCAGGTCGGTGGGGGCGATCTCGCCGTCGACGAGTCTCGCCGCCAGTCGGCTCAGGGCGTGGCGCCGTGCCAGAGCCGGATCGGGCGGCTCGATGCCGGACTCGGCGAGGGCCTGCCGGAAGGCCTCCCGGACGTCGTGGGGGTCCGCGGTGCGCGGCAGGCCGGCGAGCTCGCACAGCGTCGGGGTGTCCAGGCCGGCCGCGAGGGCCTCGGCGGCGATCATCGGCAGGTCCTCCGGGCCGATCTCGTTCGCCAGGTAACGGCACGCCGCCTCGCCGAGAGCGGTGGGGCCGCTCCGGGTCGGGGCGTCCGGCTCCGGTGTCGCTGCTGCTGCTCCCATGCTTCCCACGATGCCAGCACCGCTCCCGGGGCGGTCGCACGGGGGGCGGTCCGCCCGACGCCCACCCGAGCGTCGCGCCGTCGGCGGGGCCGGTGCCCGAGGACGACACGTGTCGGCGGGGCCGCTCCCGGGTGCCCGTCCGGGTGACCGTTCGGGTGTCCGTTCGGCTGCCGGGCGAGCAGCACCCGGACGGTCGGGACGATTTGAGAACGGTCGTTCTTGACTGATCGTTCCTTAACTCCTAGGGTCGTCGTCATGGGAAGACCACGCGCTTTCGACGAGGACGAGGCCGTCCGGACCGCGGCCGGGCTGTTCGCCGCCAGGGGGTACGAGGGCACCTCGGTGGACGACCTGGTCACCGGGCTCGGTGTCCACCGGGGGAGCCTCTACAAGGTGTTCGGCAGCAAACGCGGCCTCTACCTGACGGCCCTGCGCCGCCATCTCGACCAGGAGGTCCTGCCGCTGGCCCGGGCCGTCGCCGCCGCCCCCGACCTGGCCGGCGCGCTGACCCTGGCCGTCGCCGCCTTCGACGGCGGCCCGGCGGCCGGGTTCCTGCTGCTGGCCGCCGCCGAACGGGCCCCGGCCGACCCGGAGGTCGCCGCCCTGGTCGACGAGGGGCTCACCACCCTGGACGAGGCCTTCGACCGGGTGTTCGCGGCGACCGGAGCGCCGTCCCCCGAGGACGGCGGCGGCCTCGCCCACGTCCTCGGCGCCGCCGTCCTCGGGCTGCGCCTGCGGGCCCGGGCCGCCGGCTCCCCGCCGCCCGCCGGAGCCGTGCTCGACCTCGCCGCCCGGCTCACCGCCGCCGGCCCACGGCGCTGAGCACCCACCGGGCAGCACCCACCTGGCAGTACCGGCCGGCGGCGGATCCGCCCGGCCAAAGACGCAGTACCAGACCCGAGCAGCAGAAGAGGAGCGTTCGATGGCCCGTGTCAGCATCACCGACGGGAACCTGGTGGTCGAGGTGGAGGGGAGCCACCGGCTCTGGGCGCTGAAGAGCCGGATCGAGATCCCGCTCGGCAACGTCCGGGGCGCCACCTTCGACCCCGGGATCGTCCACGGCTTCAAGGGCTTCAAACTGCTGGGCACGCAGGTGCCCGGAGTGATCACCGCCGGGACCTTCCGCTCCGACGGCGACCGGATCTTCTGGGACGTCCGGAACCCGGCCGGCGCCATCGTGATCGAACTCGCCGACGAGACCTACACCCGCCTGATCATCGAGGTGGCCGACCCGCGCGCGGCCGTGGACCTGATCGAACAGGCCAGGCGGCCGGTCTGAGCGCCGGCCGGGCCGGCTGCCGCGAGTCGGTCCCGCCGCGCCCCGCACCGCGGACGCCCGGATCCCCCGCCCGGGCCGGGCGGGGGATCCGGGCGTCGCCGGCGGGTCGGATGATCAGACGGTGACCCCGTCGCCCTCCGCCGCGGCCACCTGGGGGCCGGCCCCGGTGTCCCGGCCGGCCGATCCGGCCGGTGCGGCCCGGCCGGCCTCGGCGGAGGCGGAGTCGGCGGCGAGCGAGTCGGGGACGAGCAGGTCGGCGCCGTCCGGCAGCGAGGCGACCGCCCGCCACCAGAGCTGCAGCGCCGGCGGCGCGGCCGGTTCGAAGGGCTCGCCGGGGCGCGGTACCGCCACCGTCGCCGCCAGCTCCCGGGCGGCCGCGATGCTGCGCTCCGGCGGCTCCTCCCACGGGTGGGGCGCCAGGTTGAAGGTGCACCAGTGGATCGGCAGCATCACCTCGCCGCCGAGGTCCAGGTGGGCCCGGACCCCCTCCTCGGGCGTCATGTGCACCTCGGGCCAGTACTCGCTGTACGCGCCGACCTGCATCATCGTCGCGTCGAACGGCCCGAGCCGCCGGCCGATCTCGGCGAAGCCGGGGAAGTAGCCGGTGTCGCCGCTGTGGAAGACCCGGTGCTCGGGGCCGGCCACCGCCCAGGAGGCCCAGAGGAAGAGCGGGCTGTTCCGCGGCCCCCGGCCGCAGTAGTGCCGTGCGGGGGTGGCGGTCAGCCGGAGCCCGGCGACCTCGGCCGTCTCCCACCAGTCCAGCTCGGCGATCTTCCCGGCCGGCACCCCCCAGTGCTCCAGGTGCGCGCCGAGTCCGAGCGGTACGGCGAAGGTCGCACCGGTGCCGATCAGGGCCTGGATCGTCGCCATGTCCAGGTGGTCGTAGTGGTCGTGCGAGACCACCACGACGTCCACCGGACCGATCTCGTCCAGCGGGATCGGTACGGGGTGCAGCCGCTTGGGCCCGGTCCAGCCGAAGGGGGAACAGCGCTCGCCCCACACCGGGTCGAACAGCACCCGCCGGCCGTCCAGCTCGGCGAGCACCGTCGAGTGGCCCAGCCAGGTCAGCCGCAGGCCGGACGCCGCCGGCTCGGCCAGCTCCGCCGGCAGCGGCCGGTGCAGCGGCACCGGGGCGACGGGCACCCGGCGGCCCCGACTCAGCTGCGCCCGGGTGACCTCCAGTGGCGACCTCTCGTACACCAGGCGGCGGGTCGGCACCGGATTGCGGAAGGCGCCGTCCACGAACTGTGGCGACCGGTGGATCCGGGCCAGGCGCTCACCGCGCGGGTCGGCACCGAAGGCGGCGGTCCGGATCTGCTGCCAGGCTGTGCGCGGCAGTCCCTGGAGTCCGGAGGGGGAGGAGAACTGCGAGGTCAGACCGGTGATGCGGGAGTACCACGGGAGGGGGCTGGGCACGGTACCTCCAAGGACGGGAGCATCCGGGCCGCACCGGCGGGTTTGCCGTCGTACGGCCGTCGTACGAGCGACTACTGCCCAGCTGCTGCGGTTCGAATACCGGCATGCCGAGGGCCGTACGACAGCGAGGCAGGAGCCATTGCGGTATGACGACCATCTCGTCGGACCATACCGGCCGTCGGCGGGCCCGACCCGGTGGAACGGTGTGCGGCACGCCGTTCGGCGTACCACGCGCCGTCCCGCCGGGCGGCCTGCCGCCCGGCGTCTTCGGTGGCCCCCGACGCGACGCCTCGCGGCCCCGGAACCCCCGGCGTCAGAGGTAGAAGCGGGTGATCGTCTCCGCGACGCAGTGCGGCTTGGCGCTCGCCTCGCTCACGATGGTGAACCGCACCACCGCCTGCACCCCGCCCGGCACCTCGGTGGCGGAGACCAGCTCGGCCGTCGCCCGGACCGCGGTGCCCACCGGGACGGGCGCGGGGAAGCGCACCTTCTCGGAGCCGTAGTTCAGCGCCATCCGGACCCCTTCCACGCCGTAGCACTCCTTGGCCAGCACGGGGATGAGCGACAGCGTCAGGTAGCCGTGCGCGATGGTCGAGCCGAACGGGCTCTCCTTGGCGCGGGCCGGGTCGACGTGGATCCACTGGTGGTCGCCGGTGGCCTCCGCGAACAGGTCGATCCTGGCCTGGTCGACGGTGTGCCACTCGCTGGTGCCGAGCTCGGTGCCGACGGCCGCGGTGAGGTCGGCGAGGGAGGCGAAGATCGTCAAGATGCGCTCCAGGGGGCGGGATGCTCCGGGGTGGGGGCGGCGCCGGGGTGCGCGGCGCGCGCGGGCCGCCGGTGCCACCGCAGAGTATGCCTACTCGCCGGTCACATGTCAGGAGTGCTCCGGCGGCGGGCCCCGGCGCGCGTCAGGTGTTCTGCACCGCCCGGCCCGAGGGCAGCAGCCGCCGGCCGCTCACCAGCTCCGGGCAGATGGTCACGAACATCGGCTCGGCCTCCCGCACCCACGGCCGGGGGCCGGTGCGCCGCAGCCGCTCGTGCAGGGCCGGATCGGTCACCACCTGGGCCCGGCCGTGCACCATCACGCTCCAGCCCGTCCGGGTCGCCTCGTCCAGGTGGTCCGCCTGGAAGGCGGCGACGGTGTCGTCCAGCGCCCGGCTGACGTCCGCGCCCCGCCGCATGGCCAGCACCAGGCGGCCGTCCGCCGCGACCTCGAAGGCCACCGGCAGTACGGCCGGCAGCGCGTGCGCGGTGTACACCACCCGTCCCACGGGCACGGTGCCCAGCAGGTGGAGGCATTCCTCCTCGCTCAGCGACTCCGTCCGGCTCTCACAGTCCATGGGTTGAATCGTCCCGCTCCCGGTGCGCCCGCCATAGGGCCCATGGTCCCGGACCACGGTCCCTTCTCCGTGCGGGGAGGGGCACGGGGGAGCGCGGGGGCGTGGCGGGGCGCCGGGACGGGCCCGGCAGGGCGCGCGGCGGACCGGATCGCGCAGGCGGTCCGCCCGGCGGCGTCCGCGGCGGTAGCTTGGCGGCGGTACGGGACGGAGCCGTGCACGGTGCGGCGCAGCGGTCCCTGAATAGGGCGGGACCGGCGAGGAGGGGGCGCGGATGCTCAGCGGAGTCGAGCTGGTCGTGATCGGGGCGGACGGCGGGCCGGAGCGCAGCTACGGCGGCTCGGCGCTGGCGGCGCAGGGGGCGCGGCTGCTGGCGGACGTGCTGCCCGGGATGTGCTTCGACGCGGGTACGGCCGGTTGCCGGGTCACCCTGGTGGAGCCGGAGGCGGACGCCAACCGGATGCTCACCGCGCTGCGGGGGGCGGCGCAGCGCGGCGGGCGGTGGCTGGTGGTCTGCCTGGTCGGCCAGCTGGTCGCCGACCCGAAGGGCCGCCGGCTCGCGCTGGTGACGGCCGGGAGCACGCCGGACAACGCCTACCGCCGGGGCCTGGCCTGGGACTGGGTGGTCAGCGCGATGGTGCACGGCGGCCAGGAGGAGACCCTGTTGCTGGTCGACGCGGTCGTCGACCGGGACACCTGGGCGGCGCTCGAACGCGGGGGCGGCGAGGACGGGGCGGGGGAGCTGCTCAGCTACTCCCGGGTGCCGCTCTGGGGCCGGGTCTCGCGCTACTCGCCCGGCAGACGCGGCCGGGGCGCCGTCCTGCCCGGAGGTGAGGGCTCGTTCAGCCGATCGCTGGTCGGGGTACTGGAGCACGGGGTGCCCGGAGCGCCCGCCGCCGTCGGTCCGCTGGACCTCCAGCCGGCCGTCGAGGCACGGCTGGAGTGGGGCGATCCGGCGACGGCGACGGGTGGGGCCCGGTTGCTCGTACCGCCGCAGGGGGGAAGGCTGTTGATGCGCAATCGGGCGGCGGTGCGGGGCGCATTGGCCGGATTGTCGCTTTCCGAAGAACTGTTGGCCGTTCTGTGGCGCGAAAATGCCCCGACGGATCCGCCTTCCGCGTAAGGTCAGGGGGCCCGAGGTGTTGCCGTGTCGGGTCGGTTTGGCGAAGAATCGACGGTCTGGACGGCAGACGCAGCGGGGACAGCGGATTTCTTCTGGCGGCCAGTGACCACGGACGGGGTCGGTCGCGATGAGGTGGGGCGATGCGGCAGCGCGGAAATGTGTTGCGCCCTGGGGTGGTTGGGGTCGTGGGGGCGGTATTGGTGATGCTGTTGAGCTCCTGTGGGAGCAGCGGTGGCGCCGGTTCTGCTGATCGGCTCGGAACTTCTGCGCCCAGTGTTGCGCCAGTGACTCCGGTAACACCTTCGGGTGGTTCCGGCACGGACGGGGTGGCGCCGACCGACGGGCCGGAAGGGGCCGTCGGACGTGCCGCACTGAGGACGTATCAGGACTGGTGGGCGGCCCAGACGGAGGCTTTCGGCCGATCCGATTCCGACGGTTCCCAGGTGCAGGCCTACTCCACCGGTAAGGCCCTCAGTGAAGTACTGGCCAACCTTCACCAGTTGCACGAGGCGAAGCTGGTGATGATCGGAAGTCCACGCAATTCCCCGGTGGTGAAGGCCATTGACGTGAAGGCGGATCCGCAGACCGCGGTCCTGGAGGACTGCCTCGATGTGACCGGATGGCATCAGGCCGATGCCGCCACCCGGGCGACAAAGGATCCGCAGAAGCGTCTGACCCGCTACGTCGCGACCGTTTCCCTGCGCAAGTCCGGAGCACGATGGCTGATCGTGCAGTTCGAACGCGAGGTGGACCGAACATGCTGAAGTCGATTGGGCGAATGGCGATTCGGGCGGTGCTTCTGGCCGGCCTCCTGCTCGCACCGGCGGGTCCGGCGTGGGCGGAGGGTCCCGACGGCGATGTGCACCAGTGCCAGGTCACCAGCATCTGCACCGACGTGCACGAACCGGGGACCACGCCCACCCCGGGAACGGGCGGCACCCACCCGCCCGGCGGCACCGGGGGCGTCCAGACCTGCACCTGGAACGGCCAGCAGTGGCCCTGCTGGGACGACGACCTGGGGTGGTTCGACGCCTCCAACGGCTGCTACTACCACCGCTCCAGTCCGCAGCCGCCCGCGGGCAGCAAGGAGTGGGCCGGGCACGACACGGCGGACGGCGCGGTCTACGAGGTCAACTGCCGCCAGACCGCCGGCGGACTGCTGCCGCAGGACCCGGTCTTCCTCGCCCAGGCCCCCGGCGGGCCGCCGCCGGACAACCCCGCCGCCCTGGCCAAGGACGCCCGCGACCAGATCGACTTCAACCCCCCGCAGCCGCACATCGCACCGGGCGACAAGGCGTTGGTCGGCCTGCCGGTGTGGCTCTGGTACGACTGGAGCGGCGCCGCCAAGGCCCCCAAGCCCGTGACGGTGAAGGGCAACTACATCTCCGTCACCGCCACGCCCTCGGTCAGCAAGGTGATCTGGGACCTCGGTGACGGGCAGACCGTCGAGTGCAAGGGCCCGGGCACGCCGTACCCGCCCGGTGCCACCGGCCCGTCCCCCGACTGCGGCCACACCTTCACGGCCAGCTCCGCCCACGACTCCAGCGGCTCCTTCGCGGTGACCGTCACGGTCGAGTGGCGGACCGACTCGGTCATCGTCGGAGCCGGCACGAAGGTGGGCCAGCCGATCTTCCTGGCGACCACCAGCGCGCCGTTCGCGCTGAAGGTCGGCGAGGTCCAGGTGCTGAACTGACCCTCGGCGCAGCCCGTCCCGACGTCCGTACGAGCACCAACCCGCACGAGAGGCCGAAGCCCGGTGGAGAACCGAACCTATCCGACGCCGGGCACCGGCACGTCCACACTCGTGCCGGAACCCGCCCGCAGCGCGCCGGTCACCCCGCCCCGCACCCTGCGGGCCCGGCGGCGCCGGCCGGCGGTGCTGGCGATGGCGGTGGCCCTGATCGCGGCCGGCGGACTCGGCGGCGCGGTGCTCTACACCAGCAGCGGGCAGCGGATCGCCGTGCTGGCACTGGCCCATGACGTCCCGTACGGGCAGGTGCTGACGGCCAACGACCTGGTGGTGGCCAGGATCGCCAGCGACCCGGCGCTGAAGCCGCTGTCCGCCGCCGACCGGGCGCGGGTGGTCGGCATGCGGGCCGCCGCCGACCTCAAGCAGGGCGCCCTGCTGGTCAAGGCCGACATCGCGCAGGGCCTGACGGTGCAGCCGGGCGAGCTGGTCGTCGGCATCGCGGCCAAGCGCACCCAGTTGCCCGCGACGAAGCTGCAGCCGGGTGTCGCGGTGATCGTCGTCTCCACCCCCGAGAACCCCGCGGGGCAGGGCGGTGGCACGGTCAGGACGCCGGAGTCGGTGGCGGCGGTGGTCACGGCGGTCGGCAAGACCGACACCGACGGCAGCCAGGTGATCGACGTCGCGGTGCCGGCCGCCGAGGGCGTGCGACTGGCGGCCTGGGTGGCGAGCGCCAAGTTCCAGGTGGTGCTGGCCCCGCGCGGCGAGGCGCCGGCGCCGGCACCCGCGCCCTCCGGAACCGCCGCGTCCGGTGCGACGCCGGCCGCGCCCGCGTCGGGCGGCACGTCGCCGGGCGCCGTCCCGTCCGGCAGCGCGTCGCCGAGGGGTGGTGCCTGATGGCGGTGATCGCGGTCGTCGGCGGCCCCGGGGCGCCCGGCGCCACCACGGCGGCCCTCGCCCTGCTGCTCGCCTGGCCCCTGGAGCCCGGGCGCAAGATCCTGCTGGTCGAGTGCGACCCGGACGGCGGAGCCGTCCTGGCGGGCGCACTGGAGGGCCGGGTGGAGGCCGTCTACGGGCTGCGCAACCTGGCCGTCGCCGACCGCCGCGGACTGCTCGCCCAGACCCTCTGGGAGCAGCTGATCGACCTCTCCCCGGAGGGCACCACCGAGCGCCTGCTGCTGCCCGGCCTCACCGACCCCACCCAGGCGCCCGGCCTCGCGTACACCTGGGAGCCGCTGGTGGAGATGCTGCGCGGGCTCGAACCGCAGGGCTACGACGTCATCCTGGACCTCGGGCGCTCCGGCGCCACCGGGCCCAGTGCCGTGCTGGCCCGCCGCGCCGACGTGGTGGTGGCGACCCTGCGGACCACCCTGCGCGGTCTCAGCGGCGCGCGGCCCAGGCTGGCCGCCCTGCGCGAGGACCTCGCCTCGGCCGGTACCGGCGCGGACGCGCTCGGGCTGCTGCTGATCGCCGAGGGCCCGTACTCGGCCTCCGAGGTCTCCCGGGAGTTCGGCCTGCCCACCCTCGGACTGCTGCCGCACGCGCCGCGCACCGCCCGGGTGCTGTCGGACGGCGGGGACAGCTCGGACCGGCGCTTCGTGCGCTCCGAGCTGATGCGGACCGCCCGCTCGGCCGCCGACCAGATCCAGCTGCTGGTCCGCAGCCGCCGGCGACGGCTGGCGCCCGAGGCGCAGCAGGCGCAGCCCGCCGCCCTCCCGCTCGCCGCGGGCCAGCCGCCGGCGGCCGGCCGACCGGTGGCCCCGTACCCGCAGCAGGCCCGGGCGGCGCAGGTGCCGCCCGGGCCGGGCAGCGGTGCGCCCGCCCCGGCGGAGCACCAGCCCCGCGGGGGCCGGCAGTCCGCGGCGGCCGGCCATCCGCTGGCCTACCCGCAGCAGGCCGGCCCGGCGTACGGGCACGCGCCGCTGGCCGGACTGGCTCCGCAGCCGGCCGCGCCCGCGCCGTTCCCCGGCCAGCAGCCCCCGGGGTACCCCGGGCAGGCGCAGGCCGAGCAGGCCGCGCCGCCCCGGCACGCCGAACCGCGGCAGGCCGGACTCCAGCAGGGCTACGCCCCGCAGGCGTACCCGCCGCAGGCCAACCCCGGGCAGCCGTACCCGCCGCAGGCGTACGCCGCGCAGCCGTCCCGTCCCCAGCCCGCGCCGCCGGGTGCCTGGTCGCAGCCGTCCGTCGCGCAGCCGTCCGTCGTGCAGCCGCACGCCGTGCACCAGGCCGGCGTCCAGCCGCCCGACGGCCGGCCCGACGAGCGGACCGAACCCGTCCGTCCGGCCGCCCCCGAGGCGCCGCAGATCACCTACGGGCAGGTGCTCCGTGCGCGGTAGCCCCCTGAACCAGCGGCCCGCCGGCGACCCCGCCGCCCTTCCGTGGACGGCCCCGCTGCCGACCCCGCAGCCGGCTCAGGCCGGCCCGACCGCCCCCGGCCAGGTCCACGACGCACACGTCCACGCCGGTCCGGTCCACGTCGCCCCCGTGGTGCCCGGCCCCGTCCCGTTCGGCGGCCAGCAGGCTGCCGCCACGCCCACCGCCCTACCCCCGGCACTGCCCTCGCTCGACCGGCGGGGGTCGGCCACCCGCCCGGCCGTCGACCCGCAGGTCGCGCGCGAGCTCAAGCGCCAGGTGGCCGCCGAACTGCACCAGCAGCTCGCCCGGTTGTCCGCCACCTCGGGCACCGAGGCGGACCGGGCCACCCGCCGCCAGCGCGGCCGGGCGCTGATCGAGGAGGCCGTCGCCCGCTGGTCGGACGCCTACGCGCAGACCCACGGCATCCCGCCCACCAGGGAGCAGGACCGGGCCCTCTCCGAGGCCGTGTTCGACCTGCTGTTCCGCGCCGGGCGGCTCCAGCCCTACCTGGACGACCCGGAGATCGAGAACATCCTGATCAACGGCTGCGACGACGTCTGGATCTCCCGGGTGCACCAACCGCTGCGCCAGGTGCCGCCGGTGGCCGACACCGACGCCGAACTCATCGAACTGCTGCAGGACCTGGCCCGCCAGCACGGCGGCGGCGAGCGCAGCCTCTCCACCGCCAGCCCGACCCTGGCGCTGCGGCTGGAGGGCGGCATGCGCCTGCAGGCGATGACCGAGGTCACCCCCCGCCCGTACGTCGCGATCCGCCGCCACCGGGTGGCCTCCGCGACCCTCACCGACCTGATCCAGCTCGGCACCGTCGACCACACCCTGGCGGCCTTCCTGGCCGCCGCGATCCGGGCCCGGAAGAACGTGATGATCACCGGCACCCAGGGCGTCGGCAAGACCAGCCTGCTGCGCGCGATGGCCGCCGAGATCCCGCCCGACGAGCGGATCGGCACCCTGGAGTCGGAGTTCGAACTCTGGCTGCACACCCTCGGCCACCTGCGCCAGGTCGTCCCGATGGAGGCCCGGGAGGGCAACGGCGAGCGGGTCGAGGGCCGGATGGCGGGCGAGCTGACGATCGGCGAGCTGATCCCCGCGGCGCTCCGGATGACCCTCTCCCGGATCATCGTCGGCGAGGTGCGCTCCGGCGAGGTCGTCCCGATGCTGCGGGTGATGACCAACGGCGAGGGCGGCTCGATGTGCACCCTGCACGCCCGCGGCCCCCACATGGTGGTCGACCGGATCGCCGAACTCTGCCTGGAGTACGGCGCCCACATGACCGACAGCCTGGCCTACCGCCTGACCGCCAACGCGATCGACCTCATCGTGCACGTCACCATGGTCGACGAGACCGCGGTCGGCGGCCGGCGCCACCGGTTCGTCTCGCACGTCCTGGAGGTCGCCGGCCTCGGCGAGCACGGCCGCCCGGCGCTGAACACCGTGTTCGGTCCGCGCCCCGAGCAGGGCGAGCCGCGGGCCGTCCCGCACACCCCGCCGAACTGCCTGGACGACCTGCGACGGGCCGGGTTCGACGCCTCCCTCCTGCAGTCCGGGTACGGGACGTGGGCCGCGCCGCTGGCCCTGCGGATCGGCGGCGTCCGATGATGCTGCTCCTCGTCCTCTGCGGGCTGCTGGTGACCGGCGGCCTCGTCCTGCTGGTGGTCGGGCTCCGCGGTGCCGAGCCCACCGAGGAGCCCGCCGCGGCCCCGCAGCCGGGCCGCCTGCACGCCTTCTGGTACGGCGGGCCCGGTGTCGCCTCGCCCCGGGTGGCCCGGCTGCGCCGGATCCAGCTCCCGCTGCTGCTGGCCGGAGCGCCGCTCGGCTGGCTGTTCACCGGCATCCCGCTGACGGCCCTGCTGGTGCCGCTCGCCGTGTTCGGGCTGCCGTGGTTCTTCGACACCACCCGCTCGGACACCCACCGGGTCGAGCAGCTGGAGGCGCTGGCCGAGTGGACCCAGCGGATCGCGGACGTCCTGCTGCTCGGCGTGGGCCTGAACCAGGCCATCGTCACCAGCCGCCGCACCGCCCCCGCCGCCCTGGAGCCCGAGATCGCCGAACTCGCCGCCCGACTGCAGTCCCGCTGGCGTCCCGAGGACGCCCTGCGGGCCTTCGCCGACAGCATCGCGGACGCCACCGCGGACAAGGTGCTCGGCGCACTGCTGCTGCGCTCCGGCGACAGCGGCCCCGGCCTCGCGCGGGCCCTGGCCGACCTCGCCGAGTCGGTCCGCGAGGAGGTCCGCCAGCGCCGGGCCATCGAGGCGGACCGCGCCAAGCACCGCACCACCATCCGCTGGCTGGTCGGCATCATCCTGCTGGTCGTCGTGGTCGGCTCGTTCAACACCGGGTACACCGCGCCGTACAGCACCTTCCTCGGGCAGGTCGTGCTCGGCGTGCTCGCGGCGCTGTTCGTCGCCGTGATCGCCTGGATGCGCGCGCTGGCGGCGCACCCGCCGCTGCCGCGGATCCTGGAGCCCGACCGGCGCAGCAAGGCCGGCCGGCTCGGCACCGACCGCGAACCCCAGGAGTCCGACACCGTCGACGCCCTGACCGGGGAGGACCGATGATCTCGCCCTGGCCGATCCTGGCCGGCGCCGTCGCGGCCGGCGGCGTCGCCCTGCTCGTCTCCGAACTGCGGCCCGCCGCACCGGATCTCGGCCAGGCCCTGGACCGGCTGCACCGCGCCCCCAGCGGTGGACTCACCGAGGAGCCGCAGGAGCGCCCGCGCTGGTACGACCGGGTCGGCGCCGGCGCCGTCGGCCTGCCCGGCCTGCGCATCCCGCACCGCGAACTGGCGCTGATCGGCCGCACCCCGGCCCGGTTCACGGCGCACAAGCTGCTGTTCGCCCTCATCGGGCTGATGCTGCCGGCCTACCTGGCCGCGCTGGCCGCCCTGACGAACACCGGATTCCCGATCGCGGTGCCCTTCGTGGTCGGCCCGCTGCTCGCCGGGCTGTTCTGGTTCGTCCCGGACGGCATCGTGCACGGCGAGGCCAAGGAGGCCAGGACCGAGTACCTGCACGGCATCGCCACCTACCTCGAACTCGTCGCGCTGGAGCGCGCCGCGGACTGCGGGCCCGCGGAGGCGCTGCGCCGTGCCGCCGCGGTCGGCCGGGGCATCGTCTTCCGCCGCATCCGCGACGCGCTGGAGCGGGCCGCCACCGACCGGCTCCCGCCCTGGGACGGCCTGGACGCGCTCTCCGCCGAGCTCGGCCTCACCCCGCTGCAGGACGTCGCCGACATCATGCGGATCTCCGGCACCGACGGCGCGGCCGTGTACGACACCCTGCGGGCCCGCGCCAAGAGCCTGCGCGGCGAGCTCCTCGCCGAGGACCTCGCCCGGGCCAACACCGACAGCGAGCGGATGGTCGCCCCCGGGTCGGCCCTGACGCTGCTGATGACCGCCCTGATCGTCTTCCCCGCGCTCTACCAGATGCTCAACGCGGCCTAGGGCTCGTTGCCCCGGCCACCGGCCCGAGCCCCCGCTCGGGCACCACGTCCCCCGATCACGAACTGGAGTCCCGATGACCGTTCGACTGCGACAGCTGGCCACCGCGCTGCTCCTGCCGCTCCTACTCCCCCTCCAACTCGCCTCGACGCTCCTGCACTTCCGGGCCGGCCGGCTACGGGCGGCCCGCGCCGCCGGTGACCGCGGCGCCATCAGCATCGAACTCGCGCTGGCCGTCATCGCCCTGATGCTGATCGCCGGCGGCGTGATCTTCGCCATCAAGTCCCTGGCCACCGACGTCACTTCGAAGATCCCCACGACGGACCCGGTGAAGTGATCCGCAGCCCGCGCCGCCCGCCGTCCGCCCCACCACAGCGCGACCGGGGAGCGATGAGCCTCAGTCTGGCCGTCGTCTTCCCGGTCGTGCTGGCCCTCGTCATGCTCGTCGTGCAGGGGTCCATGTGGTGGTACGCCCGTCAGGTCGCGCTGGTCGCGGCCCGCGAGGGCGTGGACGCCGGGCGGTTGCAGGGCCGCGTCGACACCGGTGTGAAGAACGCCGCCGCGGTGCGGCAGGCGGAGGACTTCCTCTCCCGGGAGGGCAGCGTCCTCGACGGCTACTCGGTGAGCACGGCCGGGAGTTCGGACCAGCTGATCCAGGTCACGGTGAAGGTGACGCCGCACTTCCTGCTCCCCGGCCTGCCCACCCCCGAGTTCACCCAGCACGCCTCGGCACCACGTGAGCGCTTCGTCCCGCAGGCCGGTGGCTCGTGAGGCCGCCGGTGCGGTGGCCGGCCCCGCGCCGGCCGCGGCCGGACCGGGCGGGCCGCCGCCGCGGCCGGGACGAGGGCAGCGTGGCCATCGAGGCGGCCATCCTGGCCCCGGCGCTGGTCGTCTTCATCCTGCTGGCGGTCGCGGCGGGACGGATCCAGACGGCCGGCGGCACGGTGGAGGCGGCGGCGCGCGCGGGGGCGCGCACCGCCTCGATCAGCCGCGAGCCGGCCCGGGCCGACGCGGACGCCAGGGCCGCCGCGGACGCCGTGCTGCGCCAGGACGGCGTCTCCTGCCAGCGGCTCGACATCGCCGTGGGCAGGGGAGAGTTGGAGACGCCGGCCGGTCGGCTCGTCACCGTGACGGTCTCGGTGAGCTGCGAGGTCGGCCTCGGCGACCTGGTGGTGCCGGGCCTGCCGGGCTCGAAGGCCCTGAAGGCCGAGTTCGTCTCGGTCGTCGACCGCTACCGAGGACAGTAGACAGAAGTGTGTACCGCACGTGGGGGTGGGGAAGCGATGCTCCGCAGACCGGAGAGACCGAGCAGGCCGGGGAGACCGGGTGGACGGGCAGGCGAGACCGCGGCGGCGGGTGAGCGGCGTACGGGGCGCCGGCTCGGCCGACGCGGGAGGGGGCCGGACGCCGGCGCCATCTCGCTGTTCGTCGCCGTCGTCGCCACCGGGTTCGTCAGTGTCATCGGCGTCGTGGTCGACGCGGGGGGACGGCTGCGCGCCGTCGAACGGACCGACGCCTGCGCGCAGGAGGCCGCCCGGGTGGCCGGCCAACAGCTCGACGAGGCCGGCGTCCTGGCGGGCGAGGGGTTCAAGGTCCGCCAGGAGTACGTCACCAGGGCCGCCAACGCCTACCTGGGCACCTGCGGTCTGGTCGGCAGCGCCGAGGTCACCGAAGGTGGAACCACGGTGGTGGTCACCGTGAACACCACCTACGAGCCCGCCCTCCTCGACGTGGTACCGAACGGCGGCTGGGGGATCACGGGCAGGGGCAGCGCCCTCCTCGTCCACGGAGTCAAGGAAGCGGAGAACGGCTGATGGCCGCGCCACGTGCCAGGAACCACGCCCGCAACGACCGCCAGGCCCCGCCCGGCCGCCGGCCGGTGCCCGGGCCACCGCGCCGTCGCCGCGGCGGCGCGGGCGCGGTGTTCGGCGCCCTCGCGGCGCTGCTCACGCTGCTCGTCCTGCTGGCGGGCGTGCCCGCCCTGCTCCTGTACGGCACCGCAGCCGTCGCCGGGATGGGCGACCTCGCGCCCGGCGGCCTCGGCCAGGCGCTCACCAGCCCGGACGACGGCCGGCTGTTCCTCTGGGCGCTGGTGGCGATCGGCTGGCTGGCCTGGGCCTGCTTCGCCCTCTCCGTCCTGCTGGAGATCCCGGCCCAGCTGCGCGGACGGATCGCGCGCCGGATCCCGGCCTTCGGCTGGAGCCAGCGGATCGCCGCCGGCCTGGTGGGTTCGGTCATCGCGCTGCTGCCGGTGGCCGGATCGGCCTTCGCCGCCACCCCCGACCGTACGCAAGCCGCCGTCTCGGCACCGCAGTTGGCAGCCGGACCGCAGTACGCGGCGCTGCCGGCCGGAGCGCCCGCGCCGGCCCTGGCCCCGGCCGCGGAGCAGCAGCCCGGCTACACCGTGCGCGACAGCCGGCCCGCCGACAGCCTGTGGTCCATCGCGGAACGCCAGCTCGGCTCCGGGTCACGCTGGACGGAGATCGCCAAGCTCAACGACGGCCGGGTGATGGACGATTCCGGCATCCGCTTCGACGCGGACCGCCCGATCCAGCCCGGCTGGAAGCTGCTGATGCCCGCCGACGCCAAGCCGGACACGACCCCGGCCGCCACTCCGGCCCCGCCCGCCCCGGCCGGCCCCGTCGCCGAGAGCGGGCCGACCGCCGGGCGGCACGCGAAGGTCACCGTCGCCGAGGGAGACACCCTGTCGGCCATCGCCGAGAGGGAGTTGGGCAGTGCCGAGGCCTGGCCCCAGCTCTACGAGGCGAACAAGGGCGTCCAGGCGCCGGACGGGGAGCGGCTGACCGACCCGGACGAGGTGGTGCCGGGCATGGTCCTGGCGGTACCGGGAGTGCCCGATCCGGCCCCGGCGCCCGCCCCGGCGGAGGCGCCGGCGCCCCAGTCCGCTCCCGCGCCGGAGCCGCCCGCGCCCGCCTCCCCGGCACCCGCGGCCTCCGCCCCCGCCACCGAGGCACCCGCCTCCCCGGCGCCCGCGAGCCCCGCCGCCGGGGCCCCGTCGGCGCCGACCACCCCCGCCCCCGCGCAGGCACCACCGGCCGGCGCGGACGCCGGGCAGGCGGACGCGAAGAAGGCGGACGGCCCCAGCGACGACTACACCGTGGCGCTCGCCGCCTCGACGGTCAGCGTCCTGCTCGCCGCGATCATGGTCGGCACGGTGGCCCGCCGCCGGGGCGGGCAGCAGCGCGCCCGCAAGCCCCGCCACCGCGTCGCCCTGCCCGCACCCCCCGCCGCCGCCTTCGAGGCGGAACTGCGGGCGCGCCAGGACGCCTCGGGGCTGGACGTGCTCAACCGGGCCCTGCGCACCATGGCCCGCAACACCGTCCGCTCCGGCAAGCGGCTGCCCGCCCTGGTCGCGGCCCGGGTCACGCCCGGGCGGACCGTCGAGCTCCACCTGTCCGGCCCCGCCACCCCGATCGCGCCCTTCCGGGCCGCCCACGCGGCCAACGTCTGGTGGTGCCCGGAGGACGCCGGCGACCTGCTCTCGCCCGGCCAGGCCGCCAAGACCGCCGCGCCCTACCCGGCGCTGGTCACCCTCGGCACCTCCCCGGACGGATCGGTGGTGCTGGCGGACCTGGAGACCGTCCGCCTGCTGCACCTCTCGGGCCACCCCGACGACGCCCGCGACGTGCTGCGCACCCTCGCCCTGGAGCTCGCCCACAGCCCGCTCGCGGACCGCCTCCACCTCCATCTCGTCGATCTCGCCGAGGAGTTGCCGATCTCCGGCCCGTCCGCCGAGCGGGTGCACCGCCACCCCACGCTGGAGGCGGCGCTCGCCGCGCTCGGCCCGCGGACGGCCAAGGCGCGCGCGACCCTGGTCGCGGCCGACGCCGCCAGCCCCAGGGACGCCCGCAGCCGGGGCGCCGCCGACGAGTCCTGGATCCCCGAGATCGTGCTCTGTGCCCAGCAGCCGGGCGGCGAAGTCCCCGCCGAGCTGGGCCGGTTGCTGGACGCCCGCCCGCGCACCTGCGTGGCGGTGATCACCCGGGCCCCGGAACGCGGCACCGGCCCGGTCGCCCGCTGGACCCTGCCGAGCACCGGCCAGACGACGCTGCCCGGGCTGCACCTGGGTCTGGAACTCCAGCGCCTGACCGGCCGGCAGTACGAGAACGTCGCGGAACTCCTGCGCTCCTCCTGCGACGAGACCCAGCACCCCGCCCCCGCCTGGACCATCGACGGCCCCGGCATCGACCTCGAACCGACCGAACTGCCCGCCCCCGTACCCGTCCTGGTGGCCGTCGGCGCCGGGTCCGGCTCCGGGGACGCCGAGGCCGGGCCGCGCCTGCTCGCCCGGGTGATCGGTACCGGCGCCAGCCCGTTCGCCGGCACCGACCCGGCCGCGCCGCTGGGCGCGGGCCCGGCCGGGCCCGCCGCACCGCCCGCCGGCCCCGGGCAGGCCTTCCTCGCCGCCACCTCGACCGGACCGTTCCCGTCGGGCCAGGGCGGTCGCGCCGGAATCAACGGCCGGGGCCGCCAGGCGAGCAGTACCGGCACCCCGGCCGGCGGCACCCCGCTCAACGCCGCTCCGCCCGCCGGCGCTCCGCACACCACTGGTCCGGCCGCCACTGGTCCGGCCGGCATCGCTCCGGCTGGCACTGCGCCGGCCGGCACTGCGCCGGCCAACGGAACACCGGCCAACGGAACGCCGGTGCCCACCCAGGGCGTCGGCCCGGTACCGCCGCCGGTCGGCCCCCGCTTCGAGAAGACCCCGCCGGTGCAGCCGGTGCACCCCGTGCAGCAGGGCCCGTCCGGGGCCGTCCCACCGGCTCCCGTGCCACCCGGACCGGCGTCCGAGGCGGCCGCGCCCGCAGCCGTGGCCGTCCCCGTCGTGGAGCCGGCGCCCACCCACGACCAGGTGCCGGCTCCCGCCGCCTCCGAGCCGCACACCCCGGCCCGCCCGGCCCCGGCGGACCGGCCGGCGGCCGGCCACGCCGTGCCCGTGCCCGACGCCGCCCCGGTGGCCCGCACCGCCGCCGTCCGCAGCGACGCCGACGACCTGCTCGCCATCCTGCGCTCCCCGGAGGCCCACGCGACCCGCACCGCCCCCCGGATCCGGCTGCTCGGCCCGGCTGACGTGCTGGGCGCCGCGGGCCCGGCCGAGCCGGCGGCACTGCTTCGGCTCACCGAGCTGGCCGCCTACCTGGCGCTGCGGCCCGGGGCCGAACACACCGCCCTGGACCACGACCTGCACCCCGGTGCGGCCCACCTCGATCCGCACCCGGCGGGCTCGCACGGAGACCACCCGGCCACCCCGCTGCCCGCCAAACTCGCCGATCTGGCGGCCTGGTTCGGCAGTTCCCCGGACGGCCGGGCGTTCCTGCGCACGGACACCGAGGAGGGCTACGCCTTCGCCCCGACCGTCACCTGCGACTGGGACGAGTTCCGCAGCCTGTACCGCCGCGGCATGCGCAGCACCAGCGCCACCGCCGACGCGGCGCTGGCGCACGCCCTCGCCCTGGTGCGGGGCGCCCCGTTCGCGGAGGCGCCGCCCGCCGCGTTCGGCTGGGCGGAGGCGGAACGGCAGGACATGATCGCGGCGATCGTCGACACCGCGCACGAACTGGCCGCCCGCCGCCTCCAGTACGGCGACCACCGCAGCGCCGAGGCGGCCGTCTTCCGCGGCCTGGCGGTCGCACCGGACGTCGAACTCCTGCACCGCGACCTGTTCTACGCGTACGCCTCCGCCGGCGCCCGCGACCAGCTGGTCCGCGCCGTCAACCGCCTGGACGCGCTGAGTCGCCGTACCGGTCGGGAGCTCGACGCCGACACGGTGGCGCTGCTCCGCGACCTGCTCTCCGGCTGACCGCCCGGTCGCTCGCCCGCCGCCGGGTCCCACTCCGGGGCCGGCGGCGGGCGGAGGCCGAGCAGGTCGGGCCGGCCGGGGTCGACCGGTGCGGCCGGACAGGTCCTAGGCCGGGTGGCGCCGGTGATCACGCGGATGCGGCGGTGAAGTAGCCGCCCTTCTCCAGGTCGTCGATCAGCCCGGGGCCGGTCGGCTGCCAGCCCAGCAGCTCGCGGGTGTGCGCGCTGGAGGCGGGGCCGTCCATCCCGAGGAAGGGCGCCAGCCAGCCGAAGTGCCCGGCCGCCGAGTCGGGGGAGACGGAGGCCACGGGCAGGTCGAGGTGGCGCCCGATCACCTCGGCGACGGTCCGGATCGGCACGCCCTCGTCGGCGACCGCGTGCACGGTGGAGCCGGCCGGCGCGCCCTGCAGCGCCAGGCGGAACAGGCGGGCGGCGTCCGACCGGTGGACGGCGGGCCAGCGGTTGGCGCCGTCGCCGATGTAGCCGGAGACGCCCTTCTCGCGGGCGACGGCCACCACGGTGGCGAGGAAGCCGTGGTCGCCGTCGCCGTGCACGGTCGGGGGCAGCCGTACGACGCAGGAGCGGATCCCGCGGCCGGCGAGGGCGACCGTCGCCTGCGCGTTGGCGAGCCGCCTGGCCGGGCCGCCGCTCCGGTGGGCGCCGTCCGGGTCGCCGGCCCGGCCGTCCTGCTCGGTGGCGAGCCGACCCGGCGCCAGTCCGAGCGTCCCCGAGGCGACGAGCAGCGGTCGGTCGGAGCCGGCGAGCGCCTCCCCGAAGGCGTCGATGGCCCGGCGGTCCGCCTCGGCGGCGTTCTCGAAGCCGCCGCTGAACGCGAGGTCGTGCTTGAAGGCCAGGTGGATCACGCCGTCGGACTCGGCGGCGGCACCGCGCAGGACGTCGAGATCGTCGAGCGTGCCGCGGCGCACCTCGGCGCCGGCCCGGGTGAGGGCGGTGGCCGCGGCGTCGGAGCGGGCGAGCCCGATGACCTGGTGGCCGGCCCCGATGAGTTCGGGGACGACGGCGGAGCCGATCCAGCCGGACGCGCCGGTGATGAACACACGCATGAGGGAAACCTCCGGGTCGGTCGACCGTCCACGGCACGGGCCCCGGGAGTGCCGGGAGCGCCGGGAGCCGCGGGCGAGTCGATGTCAGTCACTGTCATCGACCGTAGCACTGATGTCAGGCACTGTCATCACGTAGGATGCGCGGTATGAGTCGATGGGAGCCCAACGCGCGCGGGCGGCTTGAGCAGGCGGCGCTGGACCTCTACCGCGAGCGCGGCTTCGAGCAGACCACCGCCGCGCAGATCGCCGAACGCGCCGGGCTCACCGAGCGGACGTTCTTCCGGCACTACGCCGACAAGCGCGAGGTGCTCTTCGGGGGTTCGCAGCTGCTGGAGGGGCTCTTCGTGGACACCCTCGCCGGCACCCCGGACACGGTCGCGCCGATCGACGCGATCGCCTCGACGCTGGAGGCCGTCGCCGCCTTCTTCGTCGAGCGCCACGAGTACGCCCGGCAGCGCCAGGCCGTCATCACGGCCAACGCGGAGCTGCGCGAGCGCGAGTTGATCAAGCTCGCCTCGCTCTCCGCGGCGCTCGCCGACACGCTGCGCCGGCGCGGGGTCGGGGAGCCGGCGGCGAGCCTCACCGCGGAGGCCGGCATCGCCGTCTTCAAGGTCGGCTTCGAACGCTGGGTTGCCGACGACGGGGGCCGCGGTCTCGCGGAGTTCCTGCGGGAGTCGCTCGACGAACTCCGAACGGTGGCCGCGGGCAGGTGACCCCCGGACCCGACGGCGGTCCGGGCGGCCCGGCGGGCGCTGGCGAGGCCCCGCCGGTGACCGACACCACCACCACCGCCCGCACCGTCACGGACGTGCTGCAACCCCGGAACGTCCTGCTCGTCGGGATGCTCGGCCTCGGCCTGGCCGCCGCCGGTGACTGGACCGGGCTCCCCTGGGGGCTGCTCGGCGCGCTCTGCGCGGGGATCGTGCCCGCCGCCTACATCGAGCGCGAGCGCCGGCGCGGCACCTGGGGCGACCGGCACGTGGTCGACCGCACGCAGCGGGCGCCGATCTTCCTGGTCATCCTCGGCTCCATCGGGGCCGGATCCGCGGTGATGCTCCTGGGCGGTGCGCCGCGGGGCGTGCTGGTCGCGATGCTGGCGCTCTGGGCGATGACGGTCGTGCTGCTGGCGGTGAACCGCGTCTGGAAGATCAGCGTCGACTCCGCGGTGGCGTCGGCCGTGGTGGGGCTGCTGGCGGTGGTGCACTCGCCGTGCTGGCTCGCCGGGTACGCGCTGGTCGCCGCCGTGTGCTGGACGAGGGTCGCGCTGGCGTACCACTCGGTGGCCCAGACGGTGGCCGGCGCGGCCCTGGGCGCCGGGGCCGCCGCCGCGGCGCTCGCCCTGCTCTGACGCCGCGTCGGCCCGTCGGCCCGGCGGCGGGCGGTGGATGCGGCGCCGCCGCCGGGCGCCCGGACCGCCGTCGGCGCCGCCGCGCGTGTCGTACCCGCGCGGTCCACGACCCGCCGGGCGTCCGGGCGTATCGTCTCGGCCGTGAGCCGGCGGCGGTCGCGGGCGCTGGGGCCGGCCCCGCCAGGGCCGCTGACCAACTGACGATCCCAGACGGCCCGTGACGATCCCTGACGACTCGGCGAGGACGGCGATGCGAAAGATCATCTTGTTCATGTCCGTCTCCCTCGACGGCTTCGTCGAGGGGCCGGACCGTGAGATCGACTGGCACCGTGTCGACGACGACCTGCACACCCACTTCAACGAGGAACTCCGGACGATGGGCGGCTTCCTCGACGGGCGGGTCACCTACGAACTGATGGCGGAGTTCTGGCCGACCGCCGACGCGGACCCGTCGATCAGCGGCCCGATGGCGGAGTTCGCCGGTATCTGGCGGGACATGCCGAAGTACGTGTTCTCCCGGACGCTGAAACGGGCCGACTGGAACACCACCATCGTGCGGGAGGTCGACGCCGAGGAGATCGCCGCCCTCAAGTCCCGGCCGGGTGGTGACCTCGCGCTCGGCGGCGCCGACCTGACTGCCGAGTTCATGCGGCAGGACCTGGTCGACGAGTACCGGATCTACGTACACCCGGTCCTGATCGGCAGGGGCAGGCCACTGTTCCGGGACGCGGACCGCCTGGTCGACCTCCGGCTCGCCGGGACCAGGACCTTCGGCAACGGCGTCGTGCTCCTCCGGTACCTGCGGGCGGGGGACGATCCGGCGCAGTGACCCGGGGCGCCGCCCGGTGTACCGACGACCCGGTGTACCGACGACCCGCGTACGGACACCGTCGCGCGGCCGGCCGGGCCCCGCCGCCGGCGGGCGCCACCGCACCCGGCCTGCGCCATCGCCGACCCGGCCTGGATCGGGCGAGCCCGGACGCCGTAGGGTGGCGCAACGGGAGTGGTGGATGACCGGCACCACGGTGTGGACGGGCTGACGCCGCGACAGCGGCGGGGCGGGGTGGTGACCAGCGGTGGCGGACGCAACAGTGATGCCCGGCGACCCGGACGGCTCGGGGGCCAACGGCCTCTGGGGCGACGGGCCGTCGTCGGTCGAGGAGACCGCACGGATGCCGTTGTTCCCGGAGGACGAGGTGCCGACCGTCCGGCACATCACCTCGCGCCCGCAGGCCAACGGCCCGGCGGACGGGCCGTTCGACCGGCCCGCCACCGGCCGGGCCAACCCCTTCGACGTACCGGGACCGTTCGACGCGCCGGGGCCCTTCGACGCACCGGGACCGTTCGACGCGCCCGCCCGGACCGTCCCGCAGGGCCTGTTCGACCCTGCGGGGGAGGCGGTGACGGCCCCCCAGCCCCGGCCGACCCACCACCAGCCCGCGCAGGCCCCGCCGCCTCCGTCCGCGCCGCCCGCCCCACCGTCCACCGGCTGGACGGTGACCATGCCGATGATCAACCCCGCGTCGGCACCCGGCCCGGTGGGCGCGCCCGCACCCGGGCAGGCACCCGGGGTCGGTCCCGTCCCGGGCGGTCCGGTGCCCGTCGGCGCCGTACCCGGCCACCCCGGGCCGGCGCCCGGGCCGGTGTCCGGCCCCGCACTCTGGTCGACCGGCCAGCAGCCGCACCCTGCGCCGCACCAGTCAGCGCACCCTGCGCCGCAGCCCGCACCCGCCGGCCTCGGGGCCGCGCCGCGCGGGCGCCTCCTCGTCGTGGAGGGCGGCTACGGGACGTCAGGGCGACGCGGCTGGGGGCGCGGTGGGGCGAACCAGGCGCCCGTCCTGTCGGCGATGCTCGCGGCCGTGTCGCCGCAGATGCTCCTCGCGGCGGACGCCGTGGACGCCGTGCACCTGCCCGGGGCCAACGATCCGCAGACCGTCCTCGCCCACCTCAGGGCGGCCTCCAGGCACCCCGGCCCCCTCCTGGTCCATCTCGGCGGCCACCTGGTGGCCGACAGGCGCGGAGGCCAGCTGTACCTGACGCTGCGTGACTCCAAGCCCGGCACGGTACGCCAGGACGGTCTCTCCTGGCAGGCCGTGGCGGCCGAACTCCAGCACCGCCCGGCGGACTGGCAGACGCTGGTGATCGCGGACCTGAGCGCGGACCAGCAGGCCTGGCCGCAGGTGCAGACCCAGATCTCACCGCTCACCGACGGCATCCCGCTCTGGGCCGTCGTCAGCCCCGACCCGGAGCAGATCGGCACCTTCACCCGCGCCCTGATCGAGGCCCTGCACGGCGGGCGGCCCGGCGCCGAGGCGGTGCTGGCACCCGAGCAGCTGCGCCAGCAGGTGTACTCGGTGCTGCGCCCGGACGTCGTGATCCTCAGCTCGCACGCCCCGGACCGGCCGGTGTTCCGCAACACCGCGCGCCGGGCGGAGCAGGGCCCCGCGGACGCGGTGGCCTACGACGGCCCGCGCCCGGCGGCCGTCCAGCCGCGCCCGGCGTCCCGGCGGGAGGCGCCCCTGCCCTCGCCGTCGGCCGCGGCGCCCGCCCCGCAGGCGGTGGCGTCCTCGCCCGCGACGCTGCCTGAGCCGGGAGTCAGGCCGACGCCGCGCGTACGCCTCGACAAGACCCTCCCCGAGCAGGTGGGGGTGGGCGCGGACCGGCCGCGGGTACTGCTCGACAAGCCGCGCACCCTGCACGACCACGACCACGACCCCGACAACGGCCACGGCCCGGACCTCGCCCGCGGGACGGTTCCCGCTCCGGCCCCGGCGCCGGACCTGTCCGCGGCGGCCGGCCCGGCGGTCAGCCTCAGCAAGCAGGCGGGCGCCGCACCCGCGGCGGCCGGCGGCGCCCGCCCGGTGACGCTCCGCAAGGAGGGCGCCTGGACCCCCGCCGACGCCGTCGGGACCGCGGCCGACGCCCCGACGCCCGCGGCCGAGCTCCTGACGTCCGCCGCCGCGACACCGCCCGCCGTCACGACACCGCCCGCCGCCGCGACACCGCCCGCCGTCACGACACCGACGGACGACGCCGTACCGGTGGCGCGCGTCGTATCGGTGGAGGAGGCCCCGCCGGCCGAGGACGCCCCGCCGTTGACCGGGGACGTTCCCGCCCAGGCCGGTCCGGCAGATGACGTGCCGTCGGAGAGCTCGCCGTCAGAGGATGTGCCATCGGGGAGCGTGCCGTCGGAGGACGCCGTCGCCGGTGAGGCGCCGCCCACCCCCGCCGCCCGGCCGGTCACCCTGGCGAAGCGCGGCCCCGGCGCCGCCCTGCTGGAGGAACTGGAGGCCGAGGCCGAGCGCCGGCCCGCGGCGGCCGCCCTGTGGGAGGGCGCGGGCGACACGACCGGCTGGTCGGAGCAGCGCACGGGCACGTTCGAGCCTGCGGCGACTCCCGAGCGTCCCGCCGTACCCGAGGCTGCGCCGGCCCCCGAGGCTGTGCTCGTCCCCGAGGTCGTGCCCGCGGCCGAGCCCGCCCCCGAGGCTGTGCCCGTGCCCGCGCCCGCGCCTGATGCGGAGTCCGCCGCCGTACCGGCGGGCGGGGAGCACCCTGCGCCGCTCGCCGACTACCGAGAGGCGATCGGGCGGATCGTCCGCAGCGCGGACGCCGGCGAACACGCGGTGGCCGCCGAACTGGCGCTGGCACTCGAACAGGAGGCGGTGACCGCGTACGGGGCGACGGCCGCGCCCGTCCTCCAGGTGCGGCAGGTGCGGGCGCACGTGTCCCGGCTGGCGGGGCGGGCCGGCGAGGCCGCCGACCTCTACCGCGAGGTGGCGCTGGTGCTGCTGCGGTCCGAGGGGGCCGACCACCCCGAGACGCAGCAGGCCGCGACCAACGCCGAGGCGTGCTGGCGGGCGATCCAGGACCGCGCCGAGGCACTCCGGGTCGCACCCGAGATCATCGAGCTCCGCGCCTACCTGCCAGGGCCGAACGGTCGCAAGCTCCGGGCCGCCGAGCGCTACCTGGCCCAGCTGGCAGCCACCCCGGCGGGCTGAACCCGGCACCGCCCCTGGGTACGACGACGGCCCGGCCGGACGGCGTGACGCCACCCGGCCGGGCCACCCGGTCGTACGGGCCCACGGATCCACGGACTTCCGGACTTCCGGACTTCCGGACCTACGGTCGTTCGGACCTACGGTCCTCCCCGCCCGGGGTCAGCGCCCCGCGAGGGCGTGCACGAAGCGCGCCGCGTCGATGCTGCCGAGTCCGGAGGCCAGGTCGTAGCCCTTGGCGGCCTGGTAGCCGGTGACGGTGTCCCAGGAGTTGTCGCCGGCCGTCACGTCGACGATGCCGCTGAACTGCTGGGGCGCCAGGGCCAGTCCGTAGAGCCGGGGGTTGATCTGGCCCAACCGGTGCCCGGCCAGCTGGGCGGCCAGGGCGACCACGCCGGAGAAGATCGGGGTGGCCTCGCTGGTGCCGCCGGTGAGGTGCCAGCCGACCCGGGTCGGGTCGTAGGACTCGTAGGTCCAGGCCGCGCCGTCGACGGCGGCGCTCATGCTGATGTCGGGCGTGCCCCGGTGGTCGCCGGTCACCCTGGCCACGCCGGTCTGGTA